>DATKPL010000438.1:0-6276 GCA_035524155.1 Rhizomicrobium sp. | reverse complement strand
CGCCGTGGTGCTGGATCTGGGCCTGCCCAAGCTGGACGGCGTGCGCGTGCTGGAGAAATGGCGCAAGGCCGGCAAGACCATGCCGGTCTTGATCCTCACCGCGCGCGACCGCTGGAGCGACAAGGTGGCGGGCTTCGATGCGGGCGCCGACGATTATCTCGCCAAGCCTTTTTACACCGAGGAATTGCTGGCCAGGTTGCGCGCGCTGCTGCGCCGTGCCGCCGGTTTCGCCACCGCCGATATCGATATCGGTCCGCTGCACATCGATACCCGCGCCAGCCGCGTCACCCTGGACGGCAATCCGGTCAAGCTCACCAGCCTGGAATACAGGCTGCTTGCCTATCTCGCCTATCATCGCGGCAAAGTCGTCTCGCGCACCGAACTGGTCGAGCATCTCTACGACCAGGATTTCGACCGCGACTCCAACACCATCGAAGTGTTCGTCGGCCGGTTGCGCAAGAAACTGGATGCCAATCTGATCCAGACGGTGCGCGGCCTGGGCTACAGCCTGGAAGATCCGGCCCTTGGGACCAAACATCTTCCGGCTTAATTCACTCGCGGCGCGCCTGATCGCCGCGGCGGCGATCTGGGCGATGCTCGCGCTCGCCGTGGGCGGCTTCGTTCTTTCCAATGCATTCCGCAACGCCGTTCAGGACAATTTCGACGGCACGCTGCAGAACGACATGGGCGGATTGATCGCGGCCGCCGAACCCGATCCGCAGGCCGGTGTGATCCTGCAGGACCGCTTCATCAACCGGCAGTTCGACCGCGTCTATTCCGGTCTCTACTACCAGATCCGTCCGGTCGCGCCGGGACCCGGTGGACAGATCTCGCGTTCGCTGTTCGATCGGGCGTTGAGCGTCACGCCGGACAGCGTGCGCGGCGCCATTGCCTATGGCTTCGCCGAAGGGCCGGAAAATCAGCATCTGCGCGTACTGTCGCGCCGGGTGGAATTTCCCGCCACCGATACGCCGCAGCCCAATGACACGCATGCCTATATCTTCACCGTGGCGGGCGACCTCTCGGCGGTGGAAGCGGAAATCAGGGCTTTCAACGGCACACTGATCTGGTCCTTCCTGCTGCTGGGCTTGGGCTTGATGATCGCGGTGTTCCTGCAAGTGCGGGTGGGCTTGATGCCGCTCACCCGATTGCAGGAATCGCTTGCCCGCATCCGCAACGGCACCGCCCACCGCCTGGAGGGAAAATTTCCCGCCGAGATCGCGCCTTTGGCCGCCGAACTCAATTCGCTGCTCGAGCACAGCAACGAAGTGGTGGCGCGCGCCCGCACCCATGTTTCCAACCTGGCGCATTTCCTCAAGACGCCGCTCAGCGTGCTCGCCAGCGAAGCGCAGGCGCAACCCGGCGCGCTCTCCGATCAGGTGCGCCGGCAGGTGGATACGATGCGCCGCCAGGTCGATCATTACCTGGCGCGGGCGCGCGCCGCGGGCAGCGTGAACATACTCGGCAATCGCACCCAGGTGGCGCCGGTCCTGAACGATCTCGCCCGCGTGCTGGCGCGCATTCACGCCGAGCGCGCCATTGTCATCGATTGCGATTGTCCCGACGATCTCTTCTTCCGTGGCGAGCGGCAGGATCTCGAAGAGATGGCGGGCAATCTGATGGACAATGCCTGCAAATGGGCGTCGCGCCGGGTGCAGGTGCGGGCCCTGAAAGAGGGGGCTTTTTTCGCCCTTCTGGTCGCGGATGACGGTCCGGGCCTCAGCCTGGAAGACCGGGCCCGGGTAGGCGAGCGGGGCGAGCGATTGGACGAAAGCGTACCGGGAACGGGGCTGGGCCTGGCCATCGTCCGCGATATTTCCAAGCTTTATGCGGGTTCCCTGGCGCTGGCGGCCTCGCCCCTGGGCGGCCTGGAGGCCCGGCTGACCCTCCCCCTGATCGCTTGAAGTCAAGGCCGTGTTAACGATGCCAACGCTATTGTGACAGGCGAAGCGCGCGCATTTTTCGAGTGATAGGCTTGTCGGATAAGTCCGTAGTTTTGCAGAATTTTTTGGGCGCGCTGCCCGAACAGGCAGCAGCCAAGCTGGCGCACGCCATCGAGATGGACCGCATGATGGACGGCAAGGCTTTGCCGCATGATGCGATCCTGATGGGCCTGCGCCCGTCGCTGCGCCAATTGCATGGCTCGGCCCGGACCAAGACGCCGATGCGGCTCTTCTGCCAGCCCTTCGAAGACCTGCTCACCTCCGAACCGCGCCGCGCCAAACAGAAGGGCATCCTTGCGCGGATGAGCGTGGCGCCGGTGTTCACCTGGTTGAGCGGCGTATTGCTTCCCAACGAAACCAACATTTATTGCCGCGAGATCAAATCGCTGGTGCTGGCCAATGATGACGAGGCCGCGCTGGCCAAGGCGATTCAGTTCTGGGCGGTCGCAGGACGGGCGATGCGCGACGCGCTTGCGACCGACGCGGGCGTCAAGGCGGCGCGAAAGATTCTCAAGCCCGACGAAATCGAAGATGCGCGCGAGATCGCGCTTCTGATCATCGAAGGCGAGGAAATGCTGAGGGTGCAGGCCACGCTGCCCAAGCCGCCGGCGCGCATGACGGAAGAAATTCTCCATCAGCTGCGCGACAGTTACGACGCGCTGATCGCCCGCAATCCCGATGCCGCGCCCTATGTCGCGGTGGTTGCGATGAACCGGCTGCAGCGTCCCTGCGAAGCGTTGCGCCTGCCGTTGATGGTGTCGCGCCAGACCGGCGACGCGCTCATTTCCAAAACCGACATGGGCCTGGTCGGCGAGATCCTGTTCGGGCGGATGGACATGTTGCAGGCTGCGATCTTGGCGACCCGCACCGCCGCCTTCGATGCGGAAACGCTGCTGGCGCAAGTGGCGAGCTTCTCCGATCTGTCAAGTTCGGTGGTCAAGGAAATCGAAGTGCGCCGCAACGGCGAATGGGGCCAGCGCCTGCTCAAGGACCGCGCGGCAGTCGGCAATGTGATGGATGCGTTCATGGAGCGCGCGGTCAAGGAAGTGAGCGCGGCGTTGCCGATTCAGAAGGGCGCCACCGATGTCACCAGACAGGTCGCGCCCGAGAAGCGTGCCAGCGCGCTCAACTATGCCAGACTGGTGGGCGGCGCGCGCAATTTCGCGGCGGCGGCGTCGTTCGCCGCCAAGCACAAGACCGTCTCGGAAGAGATCACCCATCATCTGCGCCGCTATGTCGAAGATGCGGTGCGTGAATTGAAGGGCGAAGGCGAGCGCCGCGTTGCGGCGGAATTCCAGCTCAATTACTGCGCGGAGCTGGCGCAAGCAGTGATCAGCCCGGAAGAAGCGGAACTTATCCGGCGCCGGGTGCGCGCGGCGCAATCCGCCGCAGCTTGAATCTTTATTATTCCCCCTCCGGCCTTCGCATCGTAAACGCTGCTACGGCCACCTCCCCCACCAGCATGCTTCGCATGCGCGGGGGAGGAAGGTCGGGATCAAGCTTCGGGAAGAGCTTGCATCTGAAAGAGCTGCACCTGAATGCAGGATGAACAGCGCGCGACCGCGACGGAAATAATTATAATTTTCGTTCTTGCGATGCGTGCTTGAAGCGCCGCACATTCCCTCCATCTGGAGGGGGTAATTCCTAAGAGGCGATGCAATGATTCGTACGACCACCTTGGCCGCACTGACCCTGGCGTTGATGAGCGCCACGGCTCTGGCCCAAACCGAAGATGCGCCCAACGCGCCTCCGGCTCAATTATCCGGTCCCAATGCGGGGCCGCCTCCCGGCGCGGACGGGCAAGGCCCTCCACCCGGCGCGTATGCCCAAGGTCCTTCACAGGATGCGCAGCAGCGTGACCTTTATTGCCGTCGCGATGCTGCCGCGCGCACTGGTTACATGACGCCGGGCCAGGCCGCCAGCAACGCCCAGACCAACGGCACCGTTGGCGGCACCCTGGGTGGTGCGGCTTTGGGCGCCATCATCGGCAGCGCTTCCGGTCATGCCGGCGCAGGTGCCGCGATCGGCGCAGGCGCGGGTCTGCTCGCCGGCACGGCGGTCGGCTCGGCCAACGCGCAGGCTGCCGCCGGCGATGTGCAGCGGAACTATGCTGCAGCTTATTATGCCTGCATGGGCGGTGGCCCAGGCCCGGACAACGCGGCCTATGCTTATGGCCCGCCTCCGCCCCCCGGGGCATACCCGCCGGGAGCCTACCCGCCCGGAGCCTATCCGCCGCCGCCCTATTATTACGGGGCTTATCCCTATCCGTATCCTTATCCGTATTACTACGGGCCCGGCGTGAGTTTCGGGTTCGGCTTTGGCGGCTATCGCGGCTGGCATGGCCGCTGGCGGTGAACCGGGACGATCTGACTGCTTTTTCCAGGAACGGCCGGGCTGTATGGTCCGGCCGTTTTCCTTTGGACAGTCTTTACCCAGGATTTTGGGATGCCGCCCAGACACAATCCCGCCAAGCTCAACCCGCTGCAGCTGCGCACCCTGACCCTGTTGCAGGCGATTGCCCGCATCCCCGGCGCATCAAACAGGCTGCCGGACGGCGACATCGTCATCACCCAGTTTCCCCATGCCCATGGCGATCATTTCCACCTGGGTGACGCCACCGTCTCCAGCCGCGACGCCACCGGGCTGGAAAACGAGGCGGTGTGGAACGCGCTGACCCGCAAAGGCATGATAAAAGCCGAATGGCCGCATCAGATTGCGTTAACCCCCGAGGGTCAGGCTTACGACACCGGTCTTGCCGACGAAATTCTGCGCCAGAGTGGTCACTAACGGAATGAACGCGAAGAAACGCCGCCGTCTTTATTTCGCCGGAGCCCTGGTCGCAGCGGGTGCGGTGCTGGCATTCGCCATCATCTATGAGCTGGGCAACAATGTTCTCTATTTCTACAGCCCCAGCGATCTGGCGGCCAAGCATGTAAGCCCGGGCGTCGCTTTCCGCATCGGCGGCCTGGTTCAGAAAGACAGCGTCCATCATGGCGCCGGCGCCGATGTGCGGTTCGTGGTCACCGATGGCGCGCGTGACGTGCCGATCGATTACAATGGCGTCCTCCCCGCCCTGTTCCGCGAAGGCCAGGGCGTTGTGGCGACCGGTGCGCTGAATGCCGGCGGCACCTTCGACGCCACCGAAATTCTGGCCAAGCATGATGAGAAATACATGCCGCCCGAAGTGGTGGCGGCGCTGAAACGGTCCGGCCGCTGGAAAGAGGGCGGCGAGTAATGCTGGGTGAACTGGGCCAGCTTTCCCTTTGCTTGGCGCTGTCGCTGTCGCTGGTGATGTCGGGCGCGGGCCTGATGGGCGCCAAAGCCGGCGGCACCGTTCATGTGGAGCTGGCGCGCCGTGTCGCCACGGCCTCGGCCCTTGGCCTGTTGGTGTTCGTGGCGCTGGCCTTCGGCACCTTGGTCACGGCGTTCGTGACCTCGGACTTCTCGATCGCCGATGTCGCCAACAATTCCCATACCTTGAAACCGCTGGTCTACAAAATCAGTGGCGTATGGGGAAACCACGAAGGCTCTATGCTTTTGTGGGTATTGGTGCTGTCTCTCTATGCCGGGGCGGTGGCGTTCCTGCAGCGCGGTGGCGAGCGTCTCACCAGCGCGGCATTGGGCGTGCAGGGCCTGCTGGCGGCGGCATTCCTGCTCTTCATTCTTTTCACGTCCAACCCGTTCCTGCGCCTCGATCCCGCGCCGTTCGAAGGCGCCGGCCTCAATCCGCTGCTGCAGGATCCCGGCCTGGCAGTGCATCCGCCCATGCTTTATGCCGGCTATGTTGGGCTGTCGGCGTCCTTCTCCTATGCCGCTGCCGCGTTGCTGGTGGGCGAGGATGGCTGGGCCCGCGCCGCCCGGCCGTTCATGCTGATCGCCTGGATGGCGCTCACCTGCGGCATCGCGCTGGGCAGCTGGTGGGCCTATTACGAATTGGGCTGGGGCGGCTTCTGGTTCTGGGACCCGGTGGAGAACGCTTCGCTGATGCCCTGGCTGGTGGCGACGGCGTTGCTGCATTCCGCGCTTGCCACGGAACGAAGCGGCGCGTTCCGCACCTGGACATTGCTTTTGGCGATCGGTGGTTTCTCGCTCAGCCTGATCGGCACCTTCCTGGTGCGTTCGGGCGTGTTGTCGTCAGTGCATGCCTTCGCGTCCGATCCCACCCGCGGCTTTTTCATCATGGTCTTGATCGTTTGCGCCATCGGCGCGGCGCTGGCCCTGTTCGCCTGGCGCGCGCCGACGCTGCAAGGCGGCACGTCGTTCGACACGGTAAGCCGGGAAAGCGCGCTGCTCTTGAACAATGTGTTCCTCGTAGGGGCGACTGCCGCCGTAT
>DATKPL010000437.1:0-4359 GCA_035524155.1 Rhizomicrobium sp. | reverse complement strand
AGGATGCCGCCCGCGTAACCCGCGCCCTCGCCGCCGGGATAAAGGCCTTTTGTGTTGAGGCTCTGGAAATCCGCGCCGCGGGGCACGCGGACGGGCGAGGAGGTGCGGGTCTCCACCCCGGTCAAGACGGCGTCGTCCATGGCGAAGCCCGGAAGCTGGCGGCCAAAGGCCGGCAGGGCTTCGCGGATTGCGCTGACCGCATAGTCCGGCAGAGCGGCGGAAAGATTGGTGGGCGTGACGCCTGGCCGATAAGACGGAGTGACGGTGCCAAGCGCGGCGGACGCGCGGTCCTGGATAAAGTCTCCCACGCGTTGCGCCGGCGCCTGGTAATTCCCGCCGCCAAGAAGGAAAGCCTGGCTTTCCCAATGACGCTGCAAGGCGATCCCCGCCAAGGGACCGCTGCCATAGGCGGCATAATCCTCGGGCGTGATCCCCACCACGATGCCGGCATTGGCGTTGCGTTCGTTGCGCGAATATTGGCTCATGCCGTTGGTGACCACGCGGCCTTCCTCTGACGTCGCCGCGACCACCATGCCGCCCGGGCACATGCAGAAGCTATAAACCGAGCGGCCATTGCCCGCATGATGCACCAGGCGATATTCCGCCGCGCCCAGTTGCTTGATGCTTTTTCCGTACATCGCCTTGTCGATCAGGCTTTGCGGATGCTCGATGCGAAAGCCGATGGAGAAAGGCTTGGCTTCGATGGCGACGCCTTGGGCATGCAGCATGGCAAAGACATCGCGGGCGCTGTGACCCACCGCCAAGACCACATGATCGGTGGCGATTTCTTCGCCGCTTTCCAGCCGCACGCCTTCGACGGCGCGGTCCTTCAGAATGAGATCGGTGACCTTGCTCTGGAAGCGATATTCGCCGCCCAGGCTTTCGATGGTGGCGCGCAGCGATTCCACCATCGTCACCAGCCGGAAGGTGCCGATATGGGGATGGGCTTCGGTGAGAATGTCTTCCGGGGCGCCGGCATGCACGAACTCGGTCAAGACCTTGCGGCCCAGGTGCCGGGGATCCTTGATCTGGCTATACAGCTTGCCGTCCGAGAATGTGCCCGCCCCGCCTTCCCCGAACTGCACGTTGGATTCGGGGATGAGGATGTTCTTGCGCCAGAGCGCCCAGGTATCCTTGGTGCGCTCGCGCACGATCTTGCCGCGTTCCAGCAGGATCGGCCGAAAGCCCATTTGCGCCAAAACCAAAGTGGCGAAGATGCCGCAAGGCCCTGCGCCGATCACAACCGGGCGCACGAATGTCTTGGGCGCCTGGGCTACGAATTTATAGTGGGTGTCGGGTGCGGGCTGGAGGTTGGGGCGCGGTTTGGCAAGCAGCCCCTTTTCGTCTTCGACCGTGACATCGACGGTGTAGACATAGAAGATCTTGGTTTTCTTGCGTGCGTCATGCCCGCGCTTGACCACGGTAAAGCTTTTGAGCGCGCGCGGCGGAATGCCCAGCTGCTTGACGATGGCCGCACGTAAATCATCGGGAGCGTGATCAAGAGGCAGCCGAAGAGACGCAAGGCGCAGCATCAGCGATCAATGTGCGGGAAGGGGGATGGCGGTGGTGAGTTTCAACTCTTCCATCGCAAAGGCGCCCGAGACATCGGTGAGCGGCGCGGACCGGATCAATTGCTTATAGACGCGGTCATAACCGGCGATATCGGCGACGCGGATTTTGAGCAGATAATCCACCTCGCCCGTCATGCGATAGAATTCGACGATCTCGGGAATTTTGCGCACGGTTTCGGCGAATTTTTCCAGCCATTCCGGGCTATGCTCGCTGGTGCGCACCATTACGAACACGGTTGTGCCCGCACCCAGTTTGACGGCGTCCAGCAACGCCACCCGCTTCAGGATATAGCCGTCTTCCTCCAGCTGGCGGATGCGGCGCCAGCAGGCGTTCTGGGAGAGGTGAATCGCCTCGGCGATTTCGCCGATGGACCGGGCGGTATTTTCCTGCAGGAGCGCCAGAATGCGCAGGTCTGTCCCGTCTAATCCCTCAATCATGGGATATTTTCCCACAAATTAACGCTATTACAATAGACTATGAGAAAAAATTCGAAGGAAAACGCAATATATTACTCCCTGTGTCCAACGGGGTCTTGGCCATGTTTGCGCGGCTTTTCGTTGTCCATCCCCAATCCGTCGGGGAAAGCTATTTTGAGCACCAGCGCATGGCTTTCTCCTTCGCAGGGCCGTTGCTCCTGGCCGGTTTTGCCTGTCTGTTGCATGCCATAATCCCGGGTCTGTGCGAGCGTACCGCGTCCAATCGCATCGCCATGCTGCATGACCGCATGGTCGCCAATCGCCGCGTGCGCTGACGCGAATTTTCGAAAAATCCTGACCTGCAAATTTCGCGTGATTCTCGTCACGCGTGAGTTCCCCCCGTTCATTTTCCTCAAGACGTGAAAATGAACATGTACTGTTCCGCACCGATCTCTGGAAATACGCCGTATGGGAGATGTTCCCTGTACGGAACTTCTCGCGCCGCTTTCCTGTACGAATGATTGCGCGCTTCGATTTGCTGCGTGGTTCCTACTTATTTCTACGCGCAAACTGAATGCAACATGAATGGCGATTGGAACTGTGATCACAAACGCAGTGACGAATTAAAGAAATTATTTTCTCACTCCCAGAATTGATTTGACGTCATGTGCGATTCGGGAAAATGCTTTTCGCGAATTGGGGGGCTCTGCATCCATAGCTGAGCCCAGCGCACAATAGAGAAGTGCTATGAAATGGGTCGCGCCGGCCACGTTGGTGGCCGCATTGCTCAGCTGCGCCTTGCCGCGCGCTTATGCCGATATCGATTCGCATTGGCTTGTCGATTCAAGCTCCGGTTGTTCTCTCTTCGATGCCAACGCCAAGGCCGGCGACAATGTCAGCTGGTCGGGCGGATGCACCGAGGGCCTCGCCAGCGGCAAAGGCACTGCAATCTTTTCCAATAACGGCAAACAATTCGAAAGTTTCACGGGAAATTTCGCCAAAGGCATCGCCCAGGACGGGTCCGTCTCGGTGAGCTGGGGCGGCGGCTGGCGTTATGACGGCGATGAAGTGGCGGGTCAGTTTTCCGGCACCGGCATGTTGGTCAACGACGCCAACGATAGGTTCGAAGGGACCTGGATCGCCGGCAAGATGAACGGTCATGGCACGCTCGTGCGCGCCAATGGCGAACGCTATGACGGCGAATGGAAGGACGATCTGCCGAACGGCGAGGGAACGCTCACCCGGGCCGACGGCAAGGTGGTGAAGGGGCTGTTCCAGGACGGCAAGCTGGAAGAAGCCACCCTGGACGAAAGCGAAGCGGCCAAGCCCGATACGGCAGGGCCGCTGAAAGACGCAAAGAAAGACGATTTTAAAAAGGACGACGCCAAGAAGGACGTGCCGGAGGCCCGCGCCTTCGAAGGCATTTCCGGCAAGACTCTGACAAGTGTCGATGGATCGCGCATTGCGCTCACCCTGATCGAAGGCGGCATCGAACGGCAGATCACCGAAACCGGGTCTCAGCCCAAAAAGACCACTTTCACCTTCATGAACGACCGGCTGGGCACGGTGGTGGAAGATGGCGGCCAGGCCGCGGGCGCCAATGTCACCGGCTTTTTCCGCCTCACCGATACCGGCGTGGAAGTGCGCTATGCCGACGGTCGCGGCGAAATGCTGACGGCGTCGCCTGATGGCGGCGTGCTGATGCGCCTTTCCGCCATCAATGGCGATACGAGCTGCCGCAGCTGGTATCCCGAAGGCCATGTCTTCAGCGATGCCGACAAGAAATTGGCGGTCGCGGAATATGCCAGCCGGTTGGGCCTGGGACCTGCGCCCAAGGAAAGCTGCCAAGGCGCAACAACTCCGCTCGCCGCGGCGCCGCCATCCGCATTCCATCCGGCCGAAGTAAAGCCGCACGAGAAAGCGGCGCATCTCAAGCCCACCAGCTTTGTCAGCCCCAGCATCACGTCCAGCGCGCCGACCAAACTCGCGTCCCTGTCATCGGTGACGGTGAAGGATTCGGTGGTGCATTCGATCGACGAGGGCGCCGATGCCGCCGCCGCTCCGCCGGTGGTGATGACGGCCTTGCCCAACGCGCAGACCTTGCCGGCCGGCCAGCGCGATGCCTCGGTTTGCCTCAAGGTCGAAAGCGACGGCGCCCATTGGGACTTCCGCAATTCCTGCGGTTATGCCGTGCAATTCTCCTATTGCATGTGGCACGGCAGCGAGCAGCTTGCGTCCTGCGATGACGGCCACGCGATTTCGGGCAGTGTCGCCGCGAACAGTGTCGCGACCTTGACCAGTGACACCCGCTTCGGCGGCAAGGACGACAGTCACGATTTCCGCTGGGTCGCCTGTGATGGTGGCGCAGGCG
>DATKPL010000436.1:0-10489 GCA_035524155.1 Rhizomicrobium sp. | reverse complement strand
AGGCGCCGCTTTGATCCGCCATCACGAGTGAAGGATCGGCGATGGCGGGATCGTCCTCGGCGATCACATCGGCGGACAAAAGCCTTGACCAATCGGGCGCCAAAGTAAGCCGCAAGATATGCGGCGCCCGCGTGCCATTCTGGCTGGCGAGAAAACTTCCGTCCGGCAACCGCGCCAGGCCATCGATGCCCTTGGCATTGATGCCATCTGGAATTTGCAACATGACGAAACTGGCGCTGGCGAGATCAAGCTTCACCAAGCCCAGCGCATAGTCCGCCACCAAGAGCGACTTTCCGTCGGCGCTCACCGCCATGCCTTGCGCCGACTTCAACAGCGCGCGATCGCCCAATCCTGAGAGCGCCTGATCGCCGTGTCCGAGGCGATATATGGAGCCGTCCATTGTGTCCGACGCATAAATCGCACCATCCGGCGCAAAAGTGAGATCATTGAGGATGTGCGCTCCCCTGTCCGGCACCGGATAGACATGCAGAACATGACCGTCATTCTTATCGAGCGCGATCAACGCCGACGGTCCGTCATGGCCCGCGCCTTGCGGCAAGGTCGCAGCCGTCACCCAGAGCGTGCCACCGGACAGTGCAATGCCCAGGGGCGAATAATCATCCGGCAAATGCGCGAAATCGCTTTGACGGCTGTCCTTGATTGTCACGATTTGCCGGGTTGCGACGCTGGCGACAAAGAGCCGATCCGTGGCGGTGTCGCGGGCGATGCCTTCGGCGATGAAGGGCTGGGCGTTGCCGACAAAAAAATTCGTGCAGGGACAGGGCACGGCGGCCGCCTGTGTCGCCCAACCCATTGCCACCACGCATAGGACCGCCCCGCGCATGAGAGGCATCCTATGATTGATCTTGTCCCGGCGCGATGGTCCTATCCCAGGCATGAGCAGCCTTTTTGCCCCGGTCGAAGAGAATCGCCGCGCCGAGTTGGAAGACGCGCAGGCCAAAGCCTTGAAATTGTTCGATGCCATCGAACGCGACGGCCTGCTCCGTGCCGGCGTCACCGAACGTCAGGTGGAAGATGAGATCGGGACGTTGGCGGAGCGCGAATTCGGGGTCGAGAAACATTGGCATCGCCGGATCGTGCGGTCGGGTCCCAACAGCATCACCATCGCCGGAGACAACCCTCCGGTCCGCACCATTGCCGAAGACGACATCGTCTATGTGGATCTCGGTCCCGTGTTCGAGGCCTGGGAAGCCGATATCGGCAAAAGCTATGTGCTGGGTGACGATCCGGAGAAGCGCCGGCTGGTCGCCGACCTGCCCCGCATTTTCGGTGAGGTTCAGGCGTTCTATCACCGCAAGCCCGCCATGAGCGGTGCCGATCTTTACGCCTATGCGCAAAAGGCTGCGGAAAGCGCGGGCTGGCGCTTCGGCGGCAAGATCGCGGGCCATATCGTGAGCGAGTTCGCCCATGCGTCGATCCCCGGCGACAAGGCGCTGAACCGCATCAGCCCGCTCAATCACAAACCTATGACCGACCCCGACGGCAAGGGCCGCGACCGACACTGGATTCTGGAAATCCACCTGGTGTCGAAAGATGGAAGCTTCGGCGGTTTCTATGAGAGGCTGCTGTGATCTCGACATCGACGGCGGCGGAAGTGGCGCGCGGCGTGTCGCGCCTTTTGATCCAGGAAGGCTTCTCGCCCATCCTGGAATTTACTTTGCCCAACGGACGGCGGCTGGACGTGGCGGCGCTGGGTCCCGGCGGCGAGATGCTGGGGGTCGAAATCAAGGTGGCGCTGGCGGATCTGCGCGGTGACAACAAATGGCCGGAGTACCTGGATTATTGCGACCTGTTCTATTTCGCCATCCCGCCGGATTTTCCGCCCGAGCATGTGCCCACCGAAACCGGACTGATCGTGGCCGACCGCTATGGTGGCGAAATCGTCAAGGACGCCGAAGCGCAATCGCTGCACGCCAGTCGCCGGAAGTCTGTCACTATCAGCTTTGCCAAAGTGGCGGCCGAGCGGCTTTCCGCCATACTGGACACGATTGCCGAAACCACTTCTCCCAATCTGGTGATACCTGATGCCGTTGACGAAAGCTGAAGCGCGCAAGATTGCCTTGTCATTCGAGGGCACCAGCGAAGGTCCCTATTTTGGCAAGCCGGCCATTTTCGCGGCGGAAAAATTCCTCACCCGCGTCCATCACAAGGAAGACGCGATGGTGCTGGCGATCGGCTCGATGGAAATGCGCGACGTGATGCTGGAAGCGGAACCCAAGCTTTTCTACATCACCGATCACTATAAGAATTTTCCCTATCTCCTGGCGCGGCTGTCCAAGCTCACCAAAGAGACGCTGAAGGATTTGCTGGCGGCGCGGCTGCTGCAGATCGAAGCGAAGTCAAAGAAGAAGCGTGGGGTGAAATCGCCCGCAAGGCCCGCCAAGAAAAAGATAAAAAAAGCGCGTTAGCGCGGCGACCGTTTTGCCAGAATCCGCTGCAGCGTACGGCGGTGCATGTTCAGGAGCGTCGGCCAGCAAAAGTGCGGAGCGGTTTTGCGTCCGGCCGCGCGACCAAAATCAACGAGGACTGCGCTTCGCCAGAATTCTCTGCAAAGTCCTGCGATGCATATTCAGTCTCCGTGCGGTTTCCGACACATTGTGCCCGCAGAGTTCATAGACGCGCTGGATATGTTCCCAGCGCACCCGGTCGGCCGACATGGGATTTTCCGGCGGCTTGGGCTTGGAGCCCGGCGTCGCCATCAAGGCGGCGAGAATGTCATCGGCATCGGCGGGCTTGGGCAGGTAATCGATGGCGCCATATTTCACCGCCGCCACGGCGGTGGCGATATTGCCGAACCCGGTCAGCACCACCACGCGGCCATCGGGGCGCACCGTGTGCAAGGTTTCGACCACATCCAGGCCGTTGCCGTCGTCGAGCTTGAGATCCACCACGGCATAAGCGGGTGGCGCTTCCTTGGCGCGGGCGCGGCCTTCGGCCACCGATTCCGCCAGCGCGACGGAAAAGCCTCGCGCTTCCATGGCGCGCGCAAGCCGCTCGCGTAACGGGCGGTCGTCTTCCACGATCAGAAGCGTCTTGTCTTCGGCCATATTGTTCCCATCGAGCGCTGCCGCGCTCCGGGCGGGGGACATAGTACCCTGGGCGGGGCGCGTCAATCCGTCTCAACACTTAGAGGCTCTGCCTTAATCCGCCTCAATCTGAGCGGGCGGCTCGGCGCCATCGATCACGCCTCTGGCCCAGGCCACGGAAACCTGGGCGCCGCCGCTCGCCGGGTTGGTGGCTTTCACCACGCCGCCGGTCTGTTCGAGCAGAATTTTCGCGATAAAAAAGCCCAAGCCCATGCCTTCATGTTCGCCCAATTCGCCCGGGCCGATATCGGTGTCGCCCAGCGCATGATGCCCCGGACGTGAAGTTACATAGGGCTCGCCTATCCGTTCGAAAATCTCCGGGGCGAAACCGGGACCGTCATCCTCAATTACCACATGGAGATTGTTGGCGTCCCACGAGCCCTTCACCGCAACCCGCGTCTTGGCGAAATCCGCCGCATTCTCGATGATGTTGCCCAGACCATGCAACAATTCGGGCGTGCGCCAGACTTGCGGCTGCGCGCCCTGCGTGTCGCTGCGCGATACGTTCACTTCGATGGTGAGGTCCTCACCGCGATGCGGCGCGGCGATATCGTCCAACAGCGCGCCCAGGGAAAGGCGCGCGGCCTCGCCCAGCATGGCTTCTTCCGGATTGGCCAGCCGCGCAATGATGGCGCGGCAGCGTTCGGCCTGATCGCGGAGCAACCGCACATCATCGACTTCGGCGGAATTGGCGGGCAGCGCCCGCTCCAGTTCCCGCGCAACCACGGCGATGGTTCCCAAGGGCGTGCCCAGTTCATGCGCGGCGGCGGTCGCGAGCGCGCCCAGGGATGCCAGGCGATGTTCACGCGCCAACGCCAATTGGGTCGCGGCCAAGCCCGCCGACATGCGGGCCGATTCCGAAGCAATGCGCCAGGCATAGACGGAGGTGAACCCGATGCCGATCACCAAAGCCGCCCAGATACCGGCCTGGTAAAGCTGCGGCAGAACCAGTGTTTCGCCTGCGGGCCAGGGCAGCGGACGGTGGAACACGCCGATCAAGCTGACGGACGCGAAGGCAATGCCCGCCAGGATCAAGGTGTTGCCCAGATTGAGGGTTGCCGCGCCGATCACCACTGGCGCCACGAACATCAGGGCGAAGGGATTGGTGATGCCGCCAGTGAGATAAAGCAGCACCGCCAGTTGCAGCACGTCGAAGGCGAGATAATAGCTGGCCTCGCGGTTGGCGAGGCGATGACTGGCCGGATAGCGCAAGGCCAGCACGATATTCAGGACCGCGCTGACGCCGATGGCGGCGGCGCAATAGCCCAAGGGCAGGGAATAACCGAACGCGAAATAGACCAGGAACAAGGCGGCCGACTGGCCCGCGATCGCCAGCCAGCGGAGATTCGACAGCGTGCGCAGGCGCACGCGCCCCCGCTCCGCACCCGTCACCGAAGGGACGGAAAGCCGGCGTTTCGGCGGTGTGGCGGATTGCTCGCTCATGACGTCAGTCTAAATATTTCTTGAGGTGAGTCATATTACCCCCTCCGCCCTACGCACCAGCATGCTTTGCATGAGCGGGGGAGGCGGGTTCCGACCAAGCCTCACCTATGCTTGCGGTGCGAAGGCCGGAGGGGTTACTTAAAAATATGAAAACCAAAGAAGCCCTGATCCCTTATCTGCTCTTGGCCGCTTCGGTGGCGGGGGGATTGCTGTGGCACGAAAGCGAGATTCTGCCTCAGCTTGGGCACACCATTGTCAGCGGCCAGATCGCGGTGGGCGGGCCCTATGCGCTGACCGACCAGGACGGACGCCCACGTTCCAGCGCCGATTTCCGGGGCAAATACCAGCTGATCTATTTCGGCTATACCTTTTGTCCCGATGTCTGCCCTACGACCTTGGCGCTGATCGCGGCGGCGATGGACAAGCTGGGGCCGGCGCAGGAAAAGATTGTGCCCATCTTCATCACCATCGATCCCGCGCGCGACAAGCCCGAGGTGCTGAAGAAATATCTGGCTGCGTTCGGTCCGCGCTTTGTCGGTCTTACCGGAACGCCGGGGCAGATCGCGCCGGTGGAAAAAGAATTCCGCGTCTTCGCCCAGAAACAGCAATTGCCGGACGGCAATTACAGCATGAATCACTCCAGCGTGATTTATCTGATGGGGCCTGACGGCAAGCTTGTCTCGTTCTATGACGACGCGGCGTCACCTGACGATCTGGCGAAAAGCCTGCGAGAAAAGCTTTAAAACTTCGGCACGGGCAGGCCGTTCTGCGCACAGGCCGCGATCAATGTGTTCTGCATCAGGCAGACGATGGTCATCGCGCCCACGCCGCCCGGCACCGGCGTGATGGCGCCCGCGACCTCCTTGGCCGCTTCGTAATCCACATCGCCCACCAGCCTGGTCTTGCCGCCTTCGGCCGCGACCCGGTTGATGCCCACATCGATCACGGTGGCGCCGGGCTTGATCCAGTCGGCTTTCACCAGTTCCGGCTTGCCGATGGCCGCGACCAGGATGTCGGCGCGGCGTGCGATGGCAGGCAAATCACGCGAGCGCGAATGCGCCATGGTGACGGTGGCGTTGGCGGCAAGAAGCAATTGCGCCGCCGGCTTGCCGAACAGAAGCGAGCGGCCGATCACCAGCACATCCTTGCCGGCGATGTCGCCCACATATTCCTTGAGCAAGAGCATCACGCCCGCGGGCGTGCAGGACACAAGATGCGCGCGGCCCGACAACAAAAGGCCCGCATTGGTGGGGGTCAGCGCATCCACATCCTTGGCGGGATCGAGCGTGTCCAGCACCTGGGCTTCATTGAGATGCTTGGGCAGCGGCAATTGAACCAGGATGCCGTGCACGCTTTTGTCCTGGTTGAGTTCACGCACCTTGGCAAGCAGCGCATCCTGGCCGGTGTCGGCGGGAAGCGCGGCATGCACCGACTTGAAGCCCAACGCTTCGGCAGTCTTGCCTTTGTTCTTCACATAAACTTCGGAAGCCGGATCGTTGCCCACCAGTACCGTGGCCAGGCCCGGCACCAACCCATGCCGGGATTTCAGCTGCGCGGTTTCGGCGGCGATTTTCTCACGAAGCCGCGCGGCCGAGGCTTTGCCGTCAATGACTGTCGCGGACATGAGAATCAGACACCGTAGCGGTTGGAGGTCCAGGCCAGGGTGTATTGGATGAACCAGATCACCACCAGCACCACCAGTGGCGAAAGATCGAGGCCGCCAATGGGCGGGACTATTTTGCGGATCCGGCGGAACACCGGCTCAGTCAGGGCTTCCAGCGCCCGAAGCAGGGAGCGCACGAAATTGTTGTAGGTGTTGATCACGTTAAAGGCGATCAGCCAGCTCACGATGACGGCGATCACCACCACCCACCAGTAAAGGTCAAGCACCAGATTGATCAGGGCGATAATGGGATTGGCCATGGGCGACTTGTAGCGAGGCTTGCCACCTGCCCGCAAGCGCGGGGAACTGCTGCCAATTCGTCCTGCTTGACGGGTCGGACGGCTGTTCCTAAAACCCTCGCCCTTGCCGGGCCTTTCCGGCAGGACCGGTTCGGGGCTGTAGCTCAGTTGGGAGAGCGCCTCGTTCGCAATGAGGAGGCCAGCGGTTCGATTCCGCTCAGCTCCACCAACCTCTTGGTTGGCCGAACCGATTTTTCCGGATTAATGGGCGCCCCCGCCTTTGGGGGGCCCGGCCTTCACAAAAGCCAGCGGTTCTGCCTGCCCTCGCCGTCGGCTCGGGCGTTTGTCCCTCTCGCATGTCCACCGGACATGCTCGCGCGCCTTCGGCGCGCCGGTCCTCACCCGCTCAGCTCCACCAACCCCTTGGTTGGCCGAACCGACTTTCCAGATTGATAAACGCCATAAGGGCGGGCGCCCCGGCCTTCGCGGGGCCGGGCGCGGTTAGCATCTCCTTAATAAGTCAGCCTTTTTGCGTTAGCGCACGGTTTACCAATTCCGTGGCTTAGTTAACGCCATGCGAAAGCGGTTTCCTGTTCTCAGCATGGGTCTTTTGGCGGCGCTGACCTTGGCGGCGCACGCCGATGACGGCGATGACGCCCAGAAGGCGCCCGAGCACAAGATCACCCAGTCAAAAAGCTACCTCTCGCTCGACCCCATCTACACCACCATTGTCGACGACAACCGCGCCCAGGGCATGCTGATGATAGGCGTGGGGCTGGATGTGCCCGATCCCGGCTTGCGGGCCATCGCCGACCGTTCGCTGCCGGTTCTGCGCGATGCATATGTGCGCAATCTGATGGCCTTTACCGCCAGCTCGGTGCGCACCACTGCCCAACCCGATGTGAACGAAATCGCCCAGCGCCTGCAGGGCGTCACCGACCGCGCCTTGGGTCAGAAGGGTGCGAAGATCCTTCTCGCCCAGGTGGCGCTACGAGTTCTCCACTAGCGCCAGTCCATAATGCGCTGCTTCCGCATTGGTCAGCGCCGCCCATAATTGATCGCCCCAGGAGAAGTGCCACCATTCCTCGGGATGGCCGGCGAAATCTTCTTCCGTCATGAGCCAGTGCAGCAGCCGGCGATTGGCCTGTGCTTCCTGATCCGAAAAAGAGAAATTGTCCGTTGGCAACGATTCGAACCGGTCGCGCGCCGCCAATGCAGTGGCGTCATCGAACAGCGAGCCCATCCATAACGCCTCTCCGTCGATCCAGCGCAGGGTGAGATCGGCCGCAGCCCCGGTGGCGTGGGGCGCGGGCGAATCCGCGTCGGCGCTGGGCGCGGCCCAATAGCGTTCCACTTCTTCGGTCAGCCGCGCACCGCTTAGCGAAGGATCGCGGCGCGTCAGCTCGTTCGGCATCCACACATCGTGGAAATAGGCCTGCACCGCGCGCGGCCGCCAGGCATCGAAGAGAAACAATTCCAGCCCGGCTTGGTTGGCGCGCGCATTCACCTTGCGCAATTTCTCCGCCACCGTGCGACGCAGGAGAAGTTCTTCGGTCGCGCCCGCGATGGGTTGCCAATAGGGCGGATTGAACGCGCCGGCATAGTAATTCGCGCCCCTGAGGCCGCGATCACGCGCCTCGACCATCGGCTCGCCAAAAATTTCATTGTCGCGGCGGATGGGGACCCGCTTGCGGAAATCCTTGCGGGCTTGGCGCGCCGCCGTCTGATCGCCGATGGGACGGCCACGTAAAGCCTCGAGCACGCCGAACCGCGTCATCTATCTTTCCCTGCAGGTCCGGCTAGAGTAGCGGCAATGGCGGACAAAGCAGAAGCCTCTTTTGCCAAGGACTATCGCAATGCCCGCCGGGCTTTCATTGCCGCCTGCGAGCACGCGCATGGCGACAGCATCGCCCGCGTCCATCCCACCGCTTTAGGACCGGACGGCAAGCCGCTTTTCATCGATTGCGTCGCCTTGGGGTCGCGCGACGCGCAGAAAGCGCTGTTGGTGATCACCGGCAGCCGGGGAGAAGACGGGCTTCTGGGATCACAGATCTTGGTCTCTCTGCTCGACAGCCAGGTTCTGCCTCTGTCCGGAACGCGCCTGGTGCTGGTTCACGCGCTCAATCCCTTCGGCTTCGCCTGGCGGCAACAAGCCAACGAGGACGGCCTTGCGCTCGACGATCCCAAAGCCGGCCAAAGCTGGTCGCTTGCGATGTTGCGCGCCATCGCGACCGAGGATCTGGCCCGGGTCCAGAAACTGCGCATCCTGGACGTGGCGGAAGGCCCAGCCGGCGAAGTGACCGCAGCGCCCGATTGCGGCCCGGCGCGCGCCCTTAGAAAATCCAGGCCGCGCATCGATCTGATCGCGGCCCGGCTTTTGCTGCAACCGGACCATGCGGGGGGCCTGACCGAAAGCGTTTTGGCCAAAAGCGTGGTGGAAAGGGCGCTGGCGACGCTTTAGGTTTTTGGCTATAGGCTTTGGGAGCGACGGCCAGGAAATTTGGGAGCCCGCATAGCGGGCGAGCGGTTTTCCGTCCGGACGCGCGACAATTGAATAAGCACCCGTAGCTCAGCTGGATAGAGTGCTGCCCTCCGAAGGCAGAGGTCACAGGTTCGAATCCTGTCGGGTGCGCCAGTTTTTGTTAGCGAACGCAGTGAGCTTACAAAAACTGAGCGCCACCGAGCGCCCGAACTTGGCGAGGGCGCGAGTGGGCGCCAGAATATGGGGCAACAGCGTAGCAGTGGCATCTTCCCCCGACGACGCAATCCGGCAGGCGGAAGCCCTGGCCAAAAGGGGCGAGACCCAGCAAGCAAGGCAACTCTATCAGGCGTTGCTGGAGCAGAACCCCGTCGATCAAAAGGCCAGGGATGGCTTGGCCGCGCTGGAGCAGCGCTCGGCGCATTTCCAGGCGCTGACTGAACTTTATCAAAAGGGCGATCTGGCCGCCGTCATGCAGCGCGGCCAGGAACTGGCGCGGCAATACCCCGAAGCAGCCTTTGTGCATAACATGCTGGGCAATGCCGGTTTCGGGCTGGGACAATTCGATGCGGCGGTCGAGGCTTATCTCAAGGCGTTGCGCATTCGGCCCGATATCGCCGAGACCCACGCCAATCTGGGCAAGGCGCTAAGCCAGCTTGGCCGCCAGGAGCAAGCGGTCGGATGTTTTCGCAACGCCGTGCGCATCAAGCCAGGATATGCGGACGCGTATTACAGCCTGGGCATCGCCCTTCACCTGCTGGACCGCGACGAGGAAGCCGTCGCGGCATATCAGAAAGCCATCGGCTTCCGACCCGATTTTGCCGAGGCCTACGACAATCTCGGCATCGCGCTGCGCGACCTGGGCCGCTTTCACGAAGCGGCCGCCCGTTTCCGGCAAGAACTTGCCCTTCGCCCCAACAATGCGACCAGCCATGTCCAGCTGGGGATCGCGCTGGGCAAGGCGGGGCAATATCCCGACTCCAACGCCGCTTTTGCCGCCGCCGTTGCGATCCAGCCCAATCTTGTCGACACGCTGGGACAGAAACTGTTTCAGACGGCGAAGATTTGCGACTGGGCGTCCCTTGCCGCCGAGGCGGACAAAATCGCGGATCTGGGGCTGGAAGGCCCGGCCGTGCGTCCCTTTGTGACCTTGGCGCTGGAGGACGCGCCGGCGCGCCATCGCATCCGGGCCGAGCGTTTCGTCCAGGAACGCTTTACCACGACCGACCTTGGTTCTTTCACGCCGCCATCGGCAAAGCCCGCGCGAATCAGGATCGGATATTTCTCGGCCAATTTTCACAACCACGCCGTGATGTACCTGATGGCGAAGCTGCTGGAGCGGCATGACCGGACGCGGTTCGAGGTCCACGCTTATTCCTATGGCCCCGAAACAAATGATGAGATGCGCCGGCGCGCGCGAAAGGGCGTGGAGTTCTTCCATGATGTGCGGACGTCGGACAGCCGCGCGATCGCGGAGCAGGCGCGCAGGGATGGGATCGACATCGCCATCGACCTGATGGGTCATACCGAGAATGCGCGGTCCGAGATATTCGTTTAC
>DATKPL010000435.1:0-4773 GCA_035524155.1 Rhizomicrobium sp. | reverse complement strand
GACGCCATTCCCGCCGCCGATCAATTCCACAATCACATCGGCGTCGCTTTTGACCAGTTCCAGCGGGTCGGCGGTGAAATGGAACACCTTGAACCCGCGCGCCTTGCCGGCATCGCGCGCGCTCATGCCGACAACAACAAGATCGCGCCCGGCGCGCGCCTTCAGGTCGGAGGCCTGTGCAGCGAGCGCCTTGATCACGCCGCCGCCCACCGTGCCCAGGCCCGCTATGGCGATTTTGAGTGGTTCCCCCATTGGCGGCCGGCTTATTCCACCGAAGCCAGATCGACGGGCGGATTGTTGGTCCCCATCGAGAGAAATTTCTTCACATTGCGCGCCGCCTGGCGGATGCGATGCTCGTTCTCTACCAACGCCACGCGCACATAGCCTTCGCCATATTCGCCAAAGCCGATGCCGGGCGAAACCGCGACTTTGGCGTGTTTGAGAAGATCCTTGGCGAATTCCATCGAGCCCGCCTCGCGGTATTTTTCCGGCACGGGCGCCCAGGCGAACATCGAGGCCTCCGGCGCGGGGATGTCCCAGCCCGCCTGCGCCATGCTTTTCACCAGCACGTCGCGGCGCGATTTGTAGATAGCGCGGATATCGTCGATCACGCTTTGCGGGCCGTTCAGCGCCGTCGCAGCCGCGACCTGGATCGGCGTATAGGCGCCATAATCGAGATAGGATTTGATCCGCGCCAACGCGCCGATCAGCTTCTCATTGCCCGCCGCAAAGCCCATGCGCCAGCCGGGCATGGCAAAAGTTTTTGACAAGGATTGGAATTCAATGGCGATATCCTTGGCGCCATCGATCTGCAAAATCGACGGCGGCGGCACGTCGCCGAAATAAATATCCGCATAAGCGAGATCGGAAAGAATCCAGATCTCATGCTTCTTGGCGAATTTCACCACCTCTTTGTAGAAATCGAGCCCCACCACCTGCGCAGTCGGGTTGGAGGGATAATTGACCACCAGCGCCACCGGCGACGGCACCGAATGGCGCGTCGCCCGTCCCAGCGCCGAGAGATAGCCCTCAGGCGACGTCGCGGGCACATGGCGGATCGCAGCACCGGCCAGAATGAATCCGAACGCGTGGATGGGATAGGCGGGGTTGGGCACCAGCACCACATCGCCCGGCGCGGTGATGGCCTGGGCGAGATTGGCGAAGCCTTCTTTGGAGCCCAAAGCCGCGATCACTTCGCGATCGGGATCCAGCGTCACGCCGAAGCGGCGCTGGTAATAGGCGACATGGGCCTTGCGCAGGCCCTTGATGCCGCGCGAGGCCGAATAGCGGTTGGAGCGGGGATCGCGCGCCGTCTCGCAGAGCTTCTCGACGATATGGTCGGGCGTGGGCATGTCGGGATTGCCCATGCCGAAATCGATGATGTCCTCACCGCGCGCGCGCGCCTGCGCCTTGAGGCGGTTCACTTCCTCGAAGATATAGGGCGGCAGCCGCTTGATGCGGTAGAAATCGGTATTCATGGTGGAATCCTAGACCCGAGAATCGGGGATTTGGCGCGTCCGCGCAACGCTTTTCCTTTATCTTTCTATCTTTCACGGGGTTTCTGCCCGGCCGCTCGCTTGTGCTCGCGGCGTTCGTCGCTCGAAATGGTCCACTGGACCATTTCATCCGCCTTCGGCAGACCGCTCCTCACCCCTGAACGAAAATCTCGGCGCGACGGTTGCCTTCTTCGCCCTGCGGCATGGATTCATAGTAGATGGGCTGGCTGTCGCCCACCGCATCGATCAGCACGCGCGAGGCCGGAACGCCCTCATGGATCAGTTCCTGCGCCACCGCATTGGCGCGCGCCTGGGACTTGTCGAAGATGGTTTCCAGATGCTTTTCCACCGGCATGTTGGCGGTGCGGCTGGAGGCATGGCCCACCACGCGGATGGTGCCCTGCCCGCCATTTGCCTTGAAGGCGGCGACGGCAGAACGCACCTCGGCACGAGCGGCGGTGCTGAGACTGGTGCCGTCGCCGGGGAAATAGATCACGGCCGTGGGTGCCACGCCGCCATTCATGGCCGCGATCGCCGCGGGCGCACCTGAGAGGGCGGCCATATTGGTCATGACGGCCGGTGACGCGTCGACGTTGATCGCCGTGCCCCTGACGGGAACCGCGGGAACAGCCGCCCCGGCAGCGCTTGCCATCTCCGCATTGGACGCGGTCTGGCGGTAATGGGCGATGATCGGTGCGGAGACGAACTCATTCACCGACGAAGACAAAGGCGGCGCGTCGGAAGGCTTGAAGCCCAGCGTGGCATCGGAAGGCTGCGCCATCGCCATCATGGTGCCGCGCATGGGCGTGTTGGCCGGCACGGCAGGTACCGCAGGCTCACGGCCGGATGCGGGGGCTGGCGCGGCTTCAGCTGCGGCTGCGGACGGGCCAACCGGAGATGCGGATGCTGCCGGCGCCACGGATGCGGTCCGGACGTTTGCGGAAGGCGGAACGGCGGCATTGCCGACAGGCGTATTGGCCGGCGGCGCGGGCTGGGCTCCGTCGGGCAAGGCGGCCGCAGCCGGGGCCGCCGGTATCGGGGTTGCGGTGGGAGGCGGTTCATTGGCTGCCACCTGCGGGCCCGGAGTGGGTTCCGCCGTAGGCGGCACGTCGGCAGCATTGGCGGCGTTTACCGGCGTACCCAAAAGCTTTTGGGCCGCGCTGGGCGCGATGGCGGTAGCGGGCGGAGGCGCGGCGGCGGCCTCGGTGCCGCCCCTGAGCGCGTCGGCGCTGTAGCGCGCCTGGGCGCCGTCACTGGCCAGCGCCTGGGCGGTTTGCTGCTGCTGGTCCGCCGGGGTCTGCTGGGTGGGCCGTTGAGGAATGCTGGCCAAATCCGGGGTGGTACCGGCGGCCTGGTCGGACGCGGTGGGCGCGGCGGTCTGGTCGGCGGGGAACTGGCTGGTCTGGCTGCTGTCGCTGTTGTCGCTGAGCAGGCCCGTGGGGTCGATGCTGGCAATGGTCGAGCAGCCCGATGCAGCAACGGTCAGACCCACCACCAGGGCGATCTGACGCCCCAAGCCCAATCGACGCCAAGACGTGGAGGAGATGCTCATGCGGCCGGTTCCCATAATTGGCTGGTCCGCGCGACTCGACAAACCCCGTGAAGAGCGCAGAACCCAGCCTTCCACCTATAGCGCGGGGACGCCCCGGTTCCAAGCGTGGGTATATGCTAAATCCGTGAATTCTTGGCATATTCCCGGTCTCTCCGGCTTTGGCCGGGGACGAATTTGCCGCAATCTCGCAACTGCGATATGACCTTCCGGCCCACGGAAACGGTGCCCATGCCCAAAACCCAATCCCGTTCAGACTCGGCCGTTGAGCCGCTTTCCCATTATTTCTCCCAGGTCGACGGCGAAAAATTCGCCCGCAACATGTTCACCGTCGCCAGCCAAAGCCAAAAGCTGATGGGCGAATTCGTGCAGCGCTGGACCTCCGGCGACAAGCGTGGCCCGCTCGATCCGCTCAACGTCTCCGGCGCCTTCATGTCGCTCCTGCGCGCCATGGGCAGCGACCGCGAAACCGTGATGAACGCGCAGTTTCAACTGTGGCGCGACTGGATGGGCCTGTGGGAACAGACCGCGCACCGCATGCTGGGCGGCCAGACCGTCACGCCCCTGGTGAAGCCGGCCGAAGGTGACCGCCGTTTCCGCGATCCGGAATGGCAGCAGAGCGGAATCTTCGACTTCATCAAGCAATCCTATCTGCTCACCGCCAACGCCATGCAGGGCATGGTCGCCAATCTCAACGGCATTCCGGACGATGAGCGCAAGCGGGTGGAATTTTACACCAAGCAATTCGCCGACGCCTTCGCGCCGACCAATTTCGCCCTCACCAATCCGGAGGTGCTGCGCGCGACGCTGACCTCCAGTGGCGACAATCTGGTCAAGGGCCTCGACAATCTCATCGGCGATATCGAGCGCGGCAAGGGCGAACTCTCCATCCGCCAGACTGCCGACGGCTTCGTGATCGGCGAGAATATCGCCACCGCACCGGGCAAGGTGGTGTTCCGCAACCGGCTGATCGAACTGTTGCAGTTCGCGCCCGCCACGGAACAAGTCTATGCGCGGCCGCTGCTGATCTTCCCGCCCTGGATCAACAAATACTACATCCTGGATCTCAGGCCGGAGAACAGCTTCATCCGCTGGCTGGTGGGTCAGGGCTACACCGTGTTCGTGGTGTCATGGGTCAATCCCGACGCCGAACTGGCACAGATGGATTTCGCCGATTACATGCGCGAAGGCATTTTCGCGGCACTGGACGCGGTGCGCGACGCCACGGGCGTGAGCGATCCCAATTGCGTGGGCTATTGCATCGGCGGCACGCTGCTCTCGGCTGTGCTGGCTTATATGGCGTCGGGCGCGGACCCGGAGCATGGGCCCGAGCGCATCCACTCCGCCACCTTCTGGGCGGCGCAATCCGATTTCAGCGAGGCGGGCGATCTTTCCGTCTTTGTGGACGAAGCCCAGCTGGAAGCGCTCGAGCAGCAGATGAACGCGGACGGTGGCGTGCTCGAAGGCCAGAAGATGGCCACGACCTTCAACATGCTGCGCGCCAACGATCTCATCTGGTCGTTCGTCGTGAACAACTACCTGCTCGGCAAGACGCCGGTGCCGTTCGACCTGCTCTACTGGAATTCCGACACGACGCGGATGCCTGAGAAGCTGCACCTCGCTTACTTGCGCAAATGCTACCGCGAGAATGCGCTGGCCCTGGGCAAGATGGAGATCGACGGCGTCACTCTCGACCTTCATAAAGTGAAGCAGCCGATCTATTTCCAG
>DATKPL010000434.1:0-2972 GCA_035524155.1 Rhizomicrobium sp. | reverse complement strand
GAATTCTCCGAATGTTTCCTTACCGGTTCGGCCGCGGAAGTCACGCCGGTGTCCGAGATCGGGCCTTATCGCTTCAAGCCCGGCAAGCTCACCGAGATGCTGATGAACGCGTACGCGGATGAAGTGCGCGGCGTGAAGGTCGCTGCTGCTTAAGGCTGGGCGCGGACCAACCAGATCGCGCCAGCAACCAGGACGACGATGCCCAGCGCCTCGCGCAGGCTTGTCTTGTGCTTGAAGACAAAGCGCGAGACGCCTTGGGCGAAGACGATCTCGATCAGCGCCAGGGTGCGCACACTGGCCGCAGTGGCGAGCGCGAAGGCCAGGAACCAGAACTCCGAGGCCGCCGCGCCCGCCAGGCCTGCCGCCAGTGAAGGCCGCCACAGCCGGATGATGCCGGCCAAGGTGTCGCGGCGTTTCACCATCAGATAGGGCCAGAGGATCAAGGTCTGCAGCAAAAGCCCGCAGGTGAGCGAGAAGGTCGCCGCCATCACATAATTCCCGCCCGCCGCCAGGATCGCACCGCGATAAGCGATGGACGAGAGCGCGAACAAGGACGCCGAGGCCAGGCCCAGCATCGCCGGCCGCCAGCCCGGCGTGAGGATATCGTTGCCCGGCTTGAGCGAGAGCAGCAGGACGCCCGCCATCGCCACGCCGATCGCGCCGGCCATCGGCCAGGTGACGATGTCCCCCAGGAAGAGAAAGCCGAACAGCGCCACGATCACCGGCTCGGTCTTCAGGTACGCGATGGTGACCACGAAGGAACGCCGCTCCATGGTGATCAGCATCAGGGCTGTGCCGCCCACCTGGGTGGCCGCGCCCACCACCGTCCAAAAGTCGAAGCCGGTATTGAATTTTGGCAGAGGCGCATGGGTCCAGAGCGTCACGCCGATCAGGAAGACCAGCGCAAAGGGAAAGCCGAACAGGAAGCGCACCTGCGTCGCACCGGCCGCGCCCAGGCGCGGAGTGAGGTCGCGCTGCATCGCATTGCGCGCGGTCTGGCCCATCGCCGCGACGATGGTGAAAAGAACCCACAAAGAGTTGGTCACTTCTGCCAGCGCTTTGCCGCCTCGTCATCGCTGGCGCGATGTTCGACCCAATGATGGTCCTTGCCCCGCGTTTCTTCCTTCCAGAAGGGCGCGTGGGTCTTGAGATAATCCATCAGGAATTCACAGGCCGCAAAGGCGGCATGGCGATGCTGCGACGCCACCGCCACCAGCACGATGCGGTCGCCCGGTTTGAGCGCCCCCACGCGATGCACGATGGTGACCCCGGTGAGCGGCCAACGTTGGGCGGCCTCCGTCACCAGGCGGCCGATCTCCGCCTCGGTCATGTGCGGATAATGCTCCAGGGTGAGGGTGGAAAGATCCTTCTCTTTCCGCACATGCCCGGTGAAGCTGGTCACCGCGCCGGATTCTCCATCGCCCGCCAGTGCGGTGACTTCGGTGTTGAGATCGAAGTCATCTTTCTGGATGCGGATGCTGGTTTTCACGCTCAGCCTCCCGTCACAGGCGGAAAGAACGCCACTTCGTCATCCGGACCGATCTTCGCGTCCAGGCCGGCATGATGCTGGTTGACTGCCACCCGGATGCGCGACGGATCGGCAAAGGCATCGGCGTAATGGGGCCCCAGGCTTTTCAGGTGCGCGATCAGGCCGGCGACGTCGGCCACTGCCGGCGTCATCTGCTCTTCGCTTTTGCCGATCTTCTGCCTGACCCAGGCGAAATAAAGCAGAGTCACGCCTGATCCTCGACGGGCGCGACACCGGGACGGATATGGGTGAGGCCGTTCTTGAAATAGATCACGCCGGTATAGAGCGTGAGCGCCGCGGCCACCCAGAGCAGGATATAGGCGATGGCGTCGTAGCTGTCGGCGGGAAGGCCCGGGAAAAACCTGTCAGCCAGGGGCGTGAGGATCATCGCCCCGATTGCCACCATCTGCACGGCGGTCTTGAGCTTGGCGATGGCGGTGACAGGCACGCTGACCCGCGTCCCGGCCAGGAATTCGCGCAGGCCCGAGACCAGGATTTCGCGCGAGAGGATGATCAAAGCCGGCACCAGCCGCAGCAGCGAATGCAGCCCGGTGGTGAGGTAGAATTGACGGATATCGCCTTCGGCGACCAGCATCATCAATGCCACGGCCACCAGAACCTTGTCGGCGATGGGGTCCAGCATGCGGCCGAATTCCGATCCCGCCTTGAGCTTGCGGGCGGCAAAGCCATCCAGCCAGTCGCTGATGCTGGCGATCACGAAAACCAGGAACGCGACGATGCGCGAGATTTCGCCAGGCAGGACGAAGGCGATCGCAAAGACCGGCACCAGCAGGATGCGCATGATGGTGAGGGCGTTGGGCAGGGCAATCATGGGGCGAGTGTAGGGGGCCAATTTCGCAAAATCACCCCTCTTTTCCGGTGAAACCGCCCTGCATTCTGCTCAATTGGGATGGAAAAAGTCGAAGATCTTGCGCGCCAGGGTCTCGCTTACCCCGGCCACGGATTGCAGATCGGACAGGCTGGCCGCCGCCACGGCCCGGGCCGAACCGAAATGCTGCAACAAAGCGCGTTTGCGGCCCGCGCCCACGCCCGCGACCTCGTCCAAGGGATTGGCGCCGATCGCGGCGCTGCGCTTTTTGCGATGGCTGCCGATGGCGAAGCGATGGGCCTCGTCGCGCAGACGTTGCAGGTAATAGAGCACGGGACTCTTGGGATCGAGGCGGAAGGACTCCTTCCCCGGCACATAAAAATGCTCACGGCCCGCGTCGCGGTCCGGCCCCTTGGAAATTCCCACCAGGTCGATGTCTTCCACGCCCAGATCGGCAAAGACCTGGCAGGCGACGGCGAGCTGGCCCGGACCGCCATCGATCAGCACCAGATCGGGCCGGCGCCATTTGGAGTCCACCTGGTCGGATTCGTCCTTGATCAGCCGGGCGAAACGGCGGGTAAGCACCTCGCGCATCATGGCGTAGTCGTCGCCCGG
>DATKPL010000433.1:0-3729 GCA_035524155.1 Rhizomicrobium sp. | reverse complement strand
GCGCTGTTGCTTTTTTGGGGTTCGTTGCTGGCGGCCAAGGCGTTTGCCGATGACCTGGATTCGCTTTCCCGCGATGACAAGCAATGGATCATGCCCTCCAAGAATTACGCCAGCACGCGCTTTTCTGGCCTGAACCAGATCAATGCCGGCAATGCGGGAAAGCTGCAGGTGGCTTGGACCTTTTCCGTGGGCTCCAGCCACGGCCAGGAGGCCGCGCCTATCGTGGTGGGCGACACGCTCTATGTCGTCGGCGCCTATCCCAACGAGTTGTTCGCGCTCGACGCCGTGACCGGCGAGCTCAAATGGAAATACTCGCCGCGCGTAGATCCGTCCTCGCAGGGGGTGGCGTGCTGCGACGTGATCAATCGCGGCGAGGTCTATGACAACGGCAAGATCTTCTTCAATACGCTGGATGATCACACCGTTGCGGTGGACGCCAAGACGGGGAAAGAAGTCTGGGCCGTCCAGTTGGGCCAAATCACCAAGGGCGAGACCATCACCATGGCGCCCGTCGTGGTGAAGGGCAAAATCCTGGTCGGCAATTCCGGCGGTGAAATGGGCATCCGGGGCTGGCTGACGGCACTGGACGAGAACAGCGGCAAGATCGTCTGGCGCGCCTATTCTGTCGGCCCCGACAAGGATGTGCTGATCGGACCTCGCTTCCACCCTTATTATAAGGACGCACAGGGCAAGGATCTGGGCGTAAAAACCTGGCCGCCGGGGCGTTGGGAAATCGGCGGCGGTCCGGTGTGGGGCTGGCTGAGCTATGACCCCAAGACCAATCTTATTTTTTACGGCACCGGCAATCCCGGTCCCTGGAACTCCAACCAGCGTCAAGGGGACAATCTTTGGACCACCACCATCTTCGCCCGTGATGCCGACACCGGTGAAGCGGTGTGGGGCGATGTGCTCAATCCCCACGATCTCTATGACTATGACGAGATCAACGAGAATCTTCTGCTCGATCTTCCCATCAACGGCCAGACCAGGCCGGTCCTGGTGCACCCCGGCCGCGACGGCTTCATGTTCGTGATCGACCGGCAGACCGGGCAAATCTATTCTGCGGATAAGTATGACGTGCAGACTTCGATGAAGGGTTTCGATCTCAAGACCGGCCGCCCGATCATGAACGACGCGCAAAAGCCGCTTCTGGGCAAGGACATCACCGGCATCTGCCCGGCGTCTCCCGGTGTGAAGGATTGGCAGCCCACCGCCTGGTCGCCGCTCACGCATCTTCTTTACATTCCGCACCAGCATCTCTGCATGGACTTCAAGACGGGTGAGGTGGGGTACATCGCCGGCACGCCCTATGTCGGCGCCACCGTGGACATGTATGCCGGTCCGGGCGGCTATCGCGGCGAGTTCGCTGCCTGGGACCCGGTGAAGCGCCAGAAGGTCTGGGCGATCCACGAGAAATTTCCAGTGTGGAGCGGGGCGCTGGCCACGGCGGGCAACATCGCCGTCTATGGCACCATGGACCGCTGGTTCAAGGTGGTGAATGCCAGCGACGGCAAGCTGCTCTATCAGTTTCATTCGCCGTCTGGCTTCATCGGTCAACCCATCACCTATCAGGGCAAGGACGGCCGCCAATATATCGCCATGCTCTCTGGCGTGGGCGGCTGGGCCGGTGCGATCGCCAACGCCGAGATCGATCCCAGAGTGCGCAACGCCGCCGGCGGTTATGCCGGCGCGGTCAATGACCTGCCCGCCGTCACCAGCGGCGGCTCGACCTTGATGGTGTTCGCGCTGCCGGAGGCGCCCCATGCGCCATAGCATCCTTGCTTTGATCCTGCTGACCCTCGCCAGTCCGGCATCGGCGAAGGATTTCCGCGTCTGTGCCGATCCCAACAACATGCCGTCCTCGAACCAGAAGGGTGAAGGGTTCGAGAACAAGCTGGCTCTTCTGGTCGCCCGCGATCTGGGCGAGACGGCGCGTTTCGTGTTCCAGCGCCAGACCGATAATTTTCTTGATCGCGGCTTGAAGGCCGATCTGTGCGACGCCGTGATGGGCGTGCCCGGCGGGTTGGACGAGGTGGCTGTCACCCGGCCTTACTATGCCTCGAGCTATGTTTTCGTGACGCGGGGTTTGTCTCTTTCCTCATTGAAGGATGCGCGGCTGCGCCATTTGCGGATCGGCGTGCATCTGGTGGGAGACGATCCGACGCCGCCAGTTGAAGCCTTGGGCGACGAGGGTATCGTCAACAATGTGAAGGGCTTCATGATCAGTGGCGGCGATTACGCCAGGCCTGATCCCCCGGCGCGCCTGATCGAGGCCGTGTCGAACAAGGTCATCGATGTGGCGGCGGTGTGGGGACCGGTAGGAGGCTATTTTGCCAAGGCTTCGCCGGTCGCACTCACAGTGACCCCGATCGCGGATACGAAATCCTTCGCGCCCCTGGTGTTTCGCTATGCCATCGGAGTGGGCGTGCGAAAAGAAGACCAAGCGTTGCGGGCGCGGATAGACGGGGTCCTGGCGCGGGAGCGGGGCGCGATCCACGCACTGCTGCAATCATACGGGGTGCCGCTGGTTTCACCGGAAGGATTGTCCCATGACTAGGTTCGGCTGGATCGTCGCTGCCATCGCCGCCGTCATCGTGATCGTGGTCGCGGTGGCGCTGGCCGGCATTTTGCAGCCGGGCCGGGGCGCGGGCCCCGACTACGCCACCGGATATAGCGGCATGATTTCGGCCGAGAAATTGCTCCGCGTGCCGGTGACGGGCATCTATCCAGGCGGCAGTCCGCGCGGCCTTGCGCCCGATATTCAGAATCCCTTGAAAGACGATCCCGACGCGGCGGCGCGGGGCGAAAAGGATTTCGACAATTTTAATTGCTCCGGCTGCCATGCGCCGCGGGGCGGCGGCGCCATGGGCCCGTCCCTGTCCGACGACAAATGGATCTATCGCGACTCGCCCGCCAATATTTATCTTTCCATCGCCCAGGGCCGCGCCGCCGGCATGCCCGCTTTCGGCGCCATGCTGCCCGACCGCACCATCTGGGAGCTGGTGGCTTACATCCAATCGATTGCGCAGAAACCCGGGCCGGCATTCGGCAGCACGACATCGCTCAATCCGCAATCGCCCGACACCGAACAGGTCCCCGCCGAAAAGATGGATACCGTCACGCCGTGGCAATTCACCGAACCCATGCCGCCGAACGGCGCGCAATCCGGCACCGCCAAGCCTTGATCATTGCGCCACGGTGAAAACCTGCGGCTCGCTGGCGATGGCGCGGCGCAGGGCGTGCACTTGCGATTTCGCGACAGGCGAAGCGCGGTTGCCCCAGGCGTTGCGTACATAGGTGGCAACATCGGCGATGTCTTGATCGCTCAGGGCGGCAAAGGACGGCATGGAGTAGGTCGTATGTTCATGCGTCGTGACCGGCGATTGCGCACCTTCCAGCAGGATGTGGACCACGGTGGTGGGATCGCGGCCCAGGACCAGCGTGTCGCCCGGCAATGCAGGATAATCGGCCAATTTGTCCGGTGGGGCTCGCTCGCCGGCCGGGGGCTGGTGACAGATCGCGCAATGATTGACGAACACGGCTTCGCCATGCGCCATCTGGTCGGCGTGGGCAGGGGCGGGTGATGGCGGTTCTTTGGGCGGAAGGCTTTTCAGATAGGTGGCAATCGCGTCCCGGTCGGCATCGGTGAGCCGGCTGAGCGACAGGGTCACTTTCTCCTGCATCGATCCGGCAGCGGTAGCGTAACGGTTGCGGCCGGTCGCGAAATAG
>DATKPL010000432.1:0-2848 GCA_035524155.1 Rhizomicrobium sp. | reverse complement strand
TACCTTCCGGCAACTTATGGAGATCATCCTCGGTGAAATTCAGCGCACGCGCGCGCTGGTGCCGTTGCCGTTCGGCATCGCCGCGATCAAGGCGATCTTCCTGCAGCTTGCGCCCAATCCGCTGCTGACGCCCGACCAGGTCAAGCTGCTGCGCAAGGACAATATCGTGGCGCCCACCGCGCATACCTTGAAGGATCTGGGTATTCAGCCCACCACGGTGGAAGCGGAAGTGCCCAGCTACCTCTGGCGTTATCGCGCCAAGGGCGAATATGCGGATCTGGCGAAAGAGCGGTAGCAACACCCCGCTCCCAAGCGCGCGGCGCGCGCTTGCCCTCTCCCGCAAGGGGAGAGGGAGAATGTCCGCTTGCTCTATATGTATATATAAGCCGCCAGGGCGATCGCGGCGGCGATGCGGTACCAGCCGAACGGCGTCAGGCCATAGCGCTCCACCACCTTCAAAAAGCCGCGGATCACCAGATAGGCGACAATGAACGAGACGACAAAGCCCACGGCGATGTTGGCGCTTTGACCATGGCTGAGGCCCGCGCCTTTCTTGTAAAGCTCGAACACGGTGGCACCCAGCATGGTGGGCACAGCGAGAAAGAATGTGAATTTGGTCGCCGCCACCCGGTCCACACCCAGAAGCTCGCCGCCCAGGATGGTCGCGCCCGAGCGCGACGTGCCGGGGATCAGCGCGAAAACCTGGCACAGCCCGATCTGGAACGCTTTCGAGAGCGGCAAGGTCTCGCTGTCCATGTAGCGCGGCTTGGGCGACAGGCGCTCCAGCACCAGAATGACCACGCCGCCGATGAACCAGGTGGTGGCGATCACCGGCATGGCGATGGCGGGATTGAGCAAGGTCGAGTTGATCCATTTGTTGATCAGCACGCCCACCACGGCGGCGGGAATGAACGCGACGATGATCGACATGGCGAAGCGCCGCGCGTCGGGGGATGACGGCAGATGGATCAGGGCCTGCCAGAAAGTCTGGAAATAAATCACCACCACCGCCAGGATCGCGCCCAGCTGGATGATCACGGTGAAGGCCTCCCAATTGTCGCCGATGCCCAAAAGCCGCTCGGCCACCAGCAGATGCCCGGTCGAGGACACGGGCAGAAACTCGGTCAGGCCTTCGACAATGCCCAGCCAGACCGAAATCAAAATGTCATGCATCAAAGCCAACCCCTGGGCGCGCGTCAGAGGTAGCATTGCCGGTGCGCGCGCGCCATCGCCGGTTTTGCTAGGATGATTGCATGGGGCTTACGAGATTCGCGCAATGACATCGCGAAGGGGGGGCTGGCTGCGCCGCCTGCTGGTGATTCTGTTCCTGGTGCTGGTGGTGGCGCCGGTGGCGCTGATTCTTCTGTTCCGTTTCGTGCCCCCGCCCGGCACGCCCGAAATGCTGGTGAGCCTGATCGAAGGCAAGGGCGCACATTATGAATGGTCGGACCGGCTGCCGCCCATCCTGGGCAAGTCGGTGATCGGCTCTGAAGACCAGAATTTCTGCAGCCATCACGGTTTCGACTGGAAATCCATCGACCAGGCGATGGCCCAGCATGAGCGTGACCCCAGGAGGCGGCTGCGCGGCGCCAGCACCATTTCGCAGCAGACCGCGCGCACCTTGTTCCTGGTGCCGGTGAGAAGCTGGATCCGCAAAGGGGCCGAGGCCTATCTCACCGTGCTGATGGAAGCGCTTTGGCCCAAAAAGCGGATCCTGGAGGCGTATTTGAACCTGGTGGATTGGGGGCATGGCAATTTCGGCGCGGAGGCGGCGGCCAGGGCCTATTTCCACACCGATGCCGCCAGCCTGTCGCGGAACCAGGCGGCGCGGCTGGCCGCCGTGCTGCCCGATCCCGACAAATGGAGCGCGTCGCGCCCGGGGCCCTATGTGGCGGAACGGTCGGCCACCCTGATCGGCCGCGCCGCCGAAGTGACACGGGACAATCTGGATTTTTGCGTTAAATAGGGTGCTCGTTTAAACGTGCCCACTTATTTGATGTCCTACCGCTTCGCTACTTGAGGACGGATGCGCCGACTCATTCACCTGATGCTGTCGCCCAGCGGCCGGCTGGCCCGCCTGATCGTGGCGGAAAAGCGCGTCGCCTGCGACAATTCCCATGCCGAGGATGCGCGCAATCCCATGCCTGCTTTCATCGACATGGATGGCACGCGCGCCGAAGGCATCTGGGCGATCGTCGATCATCTGGAATCGCATTTTCCCGACCGGCCGCTGGCGCCGGAAGACCCGGCCGAGCGCCGCGCGAGCCTGCGCTGGATGGACTGGGCGATGGGGCCGTTCCACGAACAGGTGACGCAGCGCATCGTCTATGAAAAAGCCGGACAGCGCTTCACCGGCGCGCCGGGCCGCCGTGCTCCCGACATGAATGTGATCCGCAGCGGCCGCGAGGAATTGAAGCTGGCTTTGGGCGGGATCGTCCGCGCCTTGGAGATTTCCGGCAACCTCTCGGGCCGCGGACCCGCGCTGGGCGACCTGGCGGTGGCGGCGCATCTGTCGGCGCTGGATTATTTCGGCGAAGTGCCGTGGAGCGAATTTCCCGCCGCCAGCGAATGGTATGTGCGGATGAAATCGCGCCCCAGCTTCCGTTCGCTCTTGGCCGACCGCGTGCCGGGCCAGCCGCCGGTGGGCCATTATGCCGAGCTTGATTACTAAGAAAGACATTATCTCTCTCGCGCGCGCGGAAGGTTTCGACATCGCACGCGTGACCGATGCCACGGCGCAGGTTCACGCGCGCGAAGGCCTGGCGGCTTATCTGGCGCACGGCCATCACGGCGAGATGGAATGGATGGAGACGCGCGTTGATGAGCGCGCCGATCCACAGGCGTTGTG
>DATKPL010000431.1:0-3944 GCA_035524155.1 Rhizomicrobium sp. | reverse complement strand
AGCTTGGCGATGCGGTCGACGAGACCGAGCGGCATCTGCAGCACGCGGCCGACATCGCGCACCGCCGCGCGCGCCTGGAGTGATCCCAGGGCGATGATATGGGCAACGCGGTCGGCGCCATATTTGTCTCGCACATAGCGCACGACTTCGTCGCGCCGCTCCTGGCAGAAATCGATATCGAAGTCCGGCATCGAAATGCGTTCGGGATTGAGGAAGCGCTCGAAGAACAGCCCGAACCGCAACGGATCGAGATTGGTGATGTCCAGCGCCCATGCCACCAGCGAGGACGCGCCGGAGCCGCGCACGCCGACGGGAATGCCGCGCCCCTTGGTCCATTTCATGAAATCCGAGACGATCAGGAAATATCCGGGAAAGCCCATGCGGTTGATGATCGAAAGCTCATAGGCCAGGCGCTCGTGATAGACCTTCTCGTCCGCCGCCAGCTTGTTGGCGGCCATGCGCCGCGTCAGTCCCTCTTCCGCCTGGACTTTCAGTTCCGCTTCCGGATCGCGTCCGGATTCGGGCACGAACACGGGCAGGATGGGCTTGCGCTTGAGGGGACGAACCGAGCAACGCCGCGCGATTTCGATGGTATTGTCCAGCGCCTCGGGCAGGTCGGCGAATTGCGCCGCCATCTCGGCCGGTGTCTTGAAGCGATGCTCGCGGGTCAGCCGCCGGCGATCATCCTGGGAAACGAAGCTGCCGTCAGCGATGCAGAGCAACGCGTCATGCGCCTCGTACATCGCCTCGCTGCCGAAATGGACGTCGTTGGTGGCGACCAGCGGTAGGTCCTTGGCATAGGCGAGATCAATCAGCGGCGTTTCGGTGGCGCGTTCCTCAGGCAAACCGTGGCGCTGCAACTCGACATAGAGGCGGCCTGGAAAAATCGCCGCCAATTCGTCCAGCAGTGCCGAGGCCGCTTCATTCTGGCCTTCCAACAGCAGCGCGTTGATGGGGCCGCCCGGACCGCCGGTCAGCACGATCAGGCCTTCCGCATGCGCGGCCAGCGCTGCCTTTTTCACATGCGGCCAGTCGCCCGGCTCGGCCTTGAGATAAGCGGCGCTCAAAAGCTTGGTGAGATTCTGATAGCCCGCTTCGTCCTGCGCCAAAAGCGCCAGATGCGGCGGCTTCTTGCGGCTGCCGGGCTGGGCGGGCGCGCCGCTCAACTCCACCGACAACAGCGCGCCCACAATGGGCTGCACGCCTTCCTTGGCCAGGGTGTCGGCGATCTCGTAAACGCCGAAGAGATTGTTGCTGTCGGTGACGGCCACCGCCGGCATGAAGCTGTCCGCCGCCAGCTTGGCCAGTTCCTTGGGCCTCACAGCCCCTTCCAGCAGGGAATAGGCGCTCTTCACCCTTAAATGGACGAAGGAGGCCATTTTGCGTGCGTCCGCCATGACTGCGAGCGATTCCAGAAGACCGCCGCCACTATTGCCCGCCCGATCCCCTGTTTCGCGGCCATCGGGCCGCTATCCACAGCTCAGATCGTACTGAGCATCGCATGCGCGCCGCTGGTGAGCGCGAAAGACGACACGATGAAAATCAACAAGCCCACGCCCGCCGCCATATCTTTCATCCACATAGGCCCCTCCGTCGTTTTTTGGAGGGTATGTTCTACTATTGTTCTTATCGAATTGACAAGAACAAAAAGGGATCAAAGTAATCACTCTCCAAATAAGCAAGATTAATCAAATGCTTCTACCAACGGGGCAGCGGACACGAGGCAACCCTCTTCCAGCAAAAGCGTCCGGTCCATCCGCGCCGCCAGCGCGAAATTGTGGGTCGCGATCAAGGCCCCCACTCCCTGGGCGCGGGTGATGGCGATCAGGGACTCGAACACGCCACCTGCCGTCTTGGGATCGAGATTGCCGGTGGGCTCGTCGGCCAGGAGTATCCTGGGTCTGTTGGCAAGCGCCCGGGCGATGGCAACGCGCTGCTGCTCGCCGCCTGACAATTGCGACGGGCGGTGAGTAAGCCGCGCGCCCAACCCCAGGGCAGAGAGAAGCCGCGCCGCTTCCTGTTTCGCTTCGGCGCGGGGTTTGCCTGCGATCATCTGGGGCATCACCACATTCTCCAAGGCATCGAACTCCGGCAGGAGATGATGCGCCTGATAGACGAAGCCGATCATGTCGCGGCGGATACGTGTGCGCTCCTGATCCGACAGGCGGGATGCGGCGTGGCCGCCGATATAGATTTCGCCCGCCGAGGGCGCTTCCAGCAACCCCGCCATGTGCAGCAGCGAGGATTTGCCGGCGCCCGATTGGCCGACCAGCGCCACGACTTCGCCCGCCTGGAGCGTCATGTTGAGGTCGCGGAAGACTTCGAGCTGGCCCTCGCCTTCCTTGTAGCGGCGCGAGACATTTTCCAGCCGCAGCAATTCACTCATAGCGCAGCGCCTCGACGGGATCGAGCCGCGCTGCCCGCCATGACGGATAGAGTGTGGCGAGGAAGGTGAGCGCCAGCGCCATCACCACCACGGCCGTCACTTCGCCGGCATCCATTTCGGCGGGCATGCGGGAGAGGAAATAGACGGTGGGATCGAACAAGGTCGTGCCGGTGAGCCGCGACAGCGCCTGACGGATATTCTCGATATTGGCGCAGAACACCACGCCGATCACAAAGCCCAGCAAGGTGCCGGTCACGCCGATGCTGGCGCCTGCGATCAGAAACACCCGCATTACTGCGGCGCGCGACGCGCCCATGGTGCGCAGGATGGCGATATCAGGCGACTTGTCCTTTACCAGCATGATCAGGCCCGAAACGATATTCAGCGCCGCCACCAGGATGATCAAAGTGAGGATGAGGAACATCACATTGCGCTCGACTGTCAGCGCCTCGAAAAAGCTGGAATTGGTGTCCTGCCAGGGGATCAGGCGCGTATCGCGGCCTGCGGCCTGCAACAGGCGCGGCAGCATGGCGAGATCATTGTCGGGATCGGTCACCATCACTTCGATACCGCTCACTCGACCTTCGTCGTTGAAGAAAAGCTGCGCTTCGGAGAGCGGCATGAAGACGAAACCGGTGTCGTATTGGGTCATGCCGACACGGAACGTGCCCGCGACCGTATAGGTCTTGATCCGTGGCGTGGTGCCGAACGGGGTGACATCGCCCTTGAGCGCGGCAAGTGTGATGCTGCTGCCCGGACGCACGTCCAGCTTTTGGGCAAGACCCGCGCCGATGATCACCTTGTCGCCGGTGGCAAAGCCGTCCAGCGCGCCGGGCGTCAGCGTCTTGGAGACAATGGTGAGGCTTTTGAGGTCGGCGGGGCTGAGCCCCCGCACCAGCACGCCCATATTGACGCCATTCTGGCCCGCCATCACTTCGCCATCCACCATGGGCGCGGCGCGGGTGACACCGGGGACGGCGCGCAGGCGCTGAGCCACCGCTTCGTAATCGGTCATCGGCCGGGTCGTGGCCTGCACCGTGACATGGCCGTTCAGGCCCAGGATGCTTTTCAGCAACTCATGGCGAAACCCGTTCATCACCGACATCACGATGATCAGAGTGGCGACCCCCAGCGCGATCCCCACCAGCGAAAAACCCGAGATCACCGAGACGAAGCTTTCCTGGCGCTTGGCGCGCAGATAGCGCAACGCCAGCATCCATTCATAGGGCGCAAAAGCCCCGACTTTTCGTGATTCCGCCATGGCGGGCGAGGTTAAGGGGGCGCGCTCCCCGCGTCCACTTGCTTATGGACCGGGCCCCAAGCGACCGGCTAAGAGACACCAGCCATACCCGGATTACAGAACGATCATGCAGCGCGCCCTCAACGTCACCCGCGAGCGTTTCGCCGACTGGTATCAGGCGGTGGTGCGCGATGCCGACATGGCGGAAACCAGCCCCGTGCGCGGCGCCATGGTGATCAAGCCCTGGGGTTATGGCGTGTGGGAACTGATCCAGCAGGAACTGGACCGCCGCATCAAGGCCACCGGTCACGAGAATTG
>DATKPL010000430.1:0-8398 GCA_035524155.1 Rhizomicrobium sp. | reverse complement strand
TGTCCTGGAGACTGGCGGTTTTCACCTTTTTGGCTTTCATTCCTTGCGCTTTTGCCGATCCAGAAGGCCCGGCGCCCGCTCCGCAACCACAGCCATCCCTGGATGGCCCGCCGCCCAAATCGGTGTGGGATATCGACATGGATGGCAGTGCCACCCATCTTCAATCCGGCATGCTCTGCCCGCGCGCCAGCGGCGATTTCGCCCGTGTCGCGGTGCGGATGTACGACAAGGTCGGCTTCGATGTCTCCTGCGGCTACAACAGCAAGACCGCGGCACTCACCTTTTATCTCACGCGGCGCGACCCGGCCTCGCTCGAGGCCGATTTCGAAGGCGAGAAGAAAGCGGTGACGGAAAAGACACCGTCGGCGGCCGCCAATGATGGCGCGTTGTCGTTCACCACCGATCTCGCTTGGAAGAGCGCAGGCTTTAATGAGAGCGGCGGGGCATTGCGCTCCGATCTCTGGCTGGCCTCGCTGTCGGGCTGGGAATTCCAGATCCGCGCCACCTATCGGGCGAACGAAACCGCGCCTGTGGCAACCGCGCTGGCGGAATTGTCGGCCGGCATCGAGAAAAGCGCCGGTGCGCATCTCGCCGCCTGCGCCGCGTCGCCGCCACCCCAGCGCGGCGGGGCGCAAAAGGTCATGGACGATGCCGCGCTGTTGAAATTAGCCCTGTCGGGTGCGATGGGGGCCGTTGTCGCCGGCAATAATCCCGCGAATTGGTGTGCCGACAGCGCGTTCCAGGTCGGCCCCACGCCTTTCATGCTGTGGCATAATATCGGCGCGGCGGGAAAGGTGAGTTTTGCCGACCGCATCACGCCGGTTCTGGGCGGCACGCCAATTTTCGTGATGGCCGACCAAGCGGGCAACGAAATGCTGGCGAAATCCGCGCCCGGTTCGACCTCCGATATCTATGATGTGGTGGTGGATCGGGGCGACACATTCGCGCTCGCCGGCATCTTCAACGGTCATCCGTTGCCGCGCGATTTTGCCAATCTTATGGTGGTGGGCGGGGCGTACGGAATCTTTTCCACGGCCGGCAAGACCGACAAGAAGATTTCGATTTTTAGGGCGCCGCCGCAGCCGCATTGAGAGGACATATGAGCAAGACCTGGGACGCGGTCGACGAATATTACGCCAAGGCGTTTGGCGCGTCTGACCCGGTATTGAAAAAGATATTGGCGGCGTCGAAGAAGGCAGGCCTGCCGGATATCCAGGTGAGCCCGCTGCAAGGGCGCCTGCTGATGCTGCTGGCGCAGTCGATGGGCGCGAAGCGCATCCTGGAGGTGGGAACGCTCGGCGGCTACAGCAGCATCTGGATGGCGCGTGCGCTGCCCAAAGACGGTGTCTTGGTGAGTCTGGAATATGAACCGCTTCACGCCAAGGTGGCCGCGGCCAACATCGCCATGGCCGGTTTCGCCGGCCAGGTTCAGGTGCGGCAAGGCGCGGGGGCAGACAGCATGGCGGCGCTGGTGAAGGAAAAAACCGCGCCGTTCGATTTTGTGTTCATCGATGCCGACAAGCCCGGGTATCCGACGTATCTGGAATGGGCGCTGAAGCTCACGCGTCCCGGCAGCCTGATCGTCGCCGACAATATGGTGCGTCAGGGCAAGGTGGCTGACGCGCAAAGCCGTGACGCGGCGGTGCAGGGGGTGCGGAAATTCAACGCCTTGGTCGCCAAGAATCCGCGCTTGGAAGCCACCGCCGTGCAGACGGTGGGCAGCAAGGGCTATGACGGCTTCGTCCTGGCGCGCGTGATTTCCTAGACACCGCCGGTTTCTTGTCCTCACCAGCCTTCTCTGTTATTGTGGTAACGCTACCATATTGCGGGGAGGCGGCATGCGTTCGGCCATATGTGCGGGGATTTGCTTGTTGCTGACAGGACCGGCGCTGGCGCAATCGAGCATCACACTCGACGCCAACACCGTGATCATTGAACCGGCGAACGCACCGGGGCCGGTGAAGAAAGCCGCCGACGATCTGGCCTCCGACATGGAGAAGGTGTTCGGCAAGCGGCCTGCGATCGTTTCCCGCAGCACCGGCCCGGCCATCGAGATCGCGGCGTCCACCGGCGGCGCGACGGAAGGCTTCTCCATCACGGGCCAAGGCAATCATGTGGTGCTGTCGGGCGCCGACATGCGCGGGACGATCTATGCCATTTACACATTCTCGGAAGGTTGGCTGGGCGTGGACCCGATGTATTTCTGGACCGACAGGCAGCCGGCAAGGAAAACCGGCATCGCCATCCCGGCCAATCTCAAGCGCGATTACCCGTCGCCACTCTTCAAATATCGCGGTTTCTTCATCAATGACGAGGACCAGCTCACGGGTTGGGCGCCGGGCGAAGCCAGCGACCATTCCGGCATTTCCAAAGCCGTAATGGACAAGGTCTTCGAAACCATCCTGCGCCTCAAGGGCAACATGGTGGTGCCGGGTACTTGGACCTTTCCAAGCGATCCGCAGATGAAATGGGCGGGCGAACGGGGCCTGATCCTCACCCAGCACCATGCCATCCCGTTGGGCATGAATGTGGCGCGCTGGCCGGACAAGGTGCCCTATAGCTATTCGGCCCATCCGGAAATCCTGGAGCGCGCCTGGACCAATGCGGTCCATGCCTATGACCCCAAGCAGGAAATCCTCTGGTCGGTGGGGCTGCGTGGTCTCTCGGATACCGCCTACGCCACCATGGACCCCAGCGTGGTGGGCAACGACAAGCTGCAAGGCGAGTTGATCGGCAAGGCCATCGCCGACCAGATGCGCATCGTCCGCGCGGTCTATCCCAAGGCGCAATTCGTCACCGACCTCTGGCAAGAAGGGGCGCGGCTGGAGCGCGAAGGCTATCTCAAGATTCCGCCGGAAGTGACTTTGGTATGGGCCGACACCGGCTATGGACTGATCCAGGACAAGGGCCAGGTCGCCAAAGGGCAGGGCATGTACTACCACGACGCCATGCTGAATGGCCGCGCCAACCAGCTCAGCGAAATGGTGCCGGTGGACCGCGTCTATTCCGAATTCGGCCGCTACATCAATGCCGGCGCCACGGCCTATATGCTGCTCAACACCAGCGATGTGCGCGCCGTCACCATGACGGCGAAAGCGATCATGGACACCGCCTGGGGCGGCGTGCCCAAGGACGGCGCGGCCGCGACCTACCGGAAATGGGCGGCCGGCGAGTTCGGCGACAAGGCCGCCGGCGCAGTGGCCAAGGTCTATCAGGATTATTTCAACGCCATCCCCAAACTGGCCTCGGGCGACGATTATGGCGACCAGCTCTATCACAGCGAAGTGCAGCAGATGATTGAGAGCACCATGATCACCGCGCCCTATTATGTGGTGCCGGGCCAGTCGCCCAAATGGACCCCGGCGCGCATCATGGGGATCAATGCCGATCCGGAATTCAATCGCGACATCACGGCGGATTATCCGATCCAGACCGCGGTGCGCGAGATCAAGGTCACTGCCGAACAGCAACCCAAATGGGACGCGGTGTGGAAAGAGGCGCTGGCGGCCGAACCCCTGGTCTTACCCGAGCGCAAGGAATTCTATGACTATGCCGTCCTCACCATGATCGCCATCAACCGCGACAGCAATCACATCCTGATGCTTGTATCGCGGGCCATGCAGGATCTGCAGAAAGGCGACAAGGCGGCGGCGAAACGCGACGCGTTGGCGACGGAAACCGATTTCGCCGAGATCAAGAAACTCCAGCAGCAGTCGGAATACGGTAAATGGCGGCACTGGTGGCGTGGCGAATGGCTGGTGGGGATCAATGTCAGCCATCAGGCGGTCAAGGATTTCGTGACCTGGCTGGACGATCCGCTGGTGGTGCCGCCGCCGGTGTCAGCCAATGGATGGCAGGGCTATTACCACATCATGCACTATGAAGGCATGAAGAATACGGACGTGCATTAAGGGCCGTGGTCCTCCTACCCTGTGCGCGCGTACGCGCGCTGATAGGGAGGTGGTCGTAGCTGGCCCTCGGGCCAGCGAAGACCGGAGGGGTCAGAATTAATTCAACTTCCCGCCCAAATCTTTGATCGATTCCGCGATCAAGTGGCCGGCGCGCTGTTCGTCCATGCGCGCCTGGATCAGCTTCTGCGCCGCCGCCACGGCCGCATCGGCGGCCAGGGCACGGATTTCCTGCATCGCCGCCGCTTCGGCCTGGGCGATCTTGTCCTGCGCCGCCTGAGCGCGGCGCGCGATCTGGGCGGTGAGATCGGTGCGGGAAAGTTCGGCAAAGCGGGCAGCTTCGGCGCGTGCCTCGGCCAGGATGGTCTCGGCCTCGCGCTCGGCGCCGGCCGCCCTGGCATGATAGTCGGAAAGGAGGCGGGTCGCTTCCTCGCGCAGGCGTTTGGCTTCGGCCAACTCCGCCGCGATCACGGCGGCGCGGCTGTCCAGCATCTTGCCCACCATGGCGGGCACGCCTTTCCACACCAGAATGGCGATTACCAGGACGAAGCCAATAGCTACCCAGAATTCCGGCTCGCGCAGCATGTCCATGGGATCAGCCTTCCTTGACCGCGCGGGCGGCATCGGCCGGCGACACCGTCTCACCGGTCAGCCGCGCCACGATGGCGATGGCCGCGTCTTCCGCCGCCTTGATCATGTGGCCCTGCGCTTCCACGCGGGTGGCGGCGATGCGGGCGTCGGCATCGGTCATGGCGCGGTGCGCGTCGGCCTCGGCATCCGCCTTGGCCTTGGCGATCTCGGCGTTCAGCTTCTGCCGATTGTCCTCCGCCACGCCCTGGGCCCGCGCGCGCGCGCCGGCCAGCGCCGTCTGATAGGCCGCGGAGGCAGATTCCGCGTTGCCCCGCGCCTTATCGGCGGCGGCGATGTCGGCGTTGATGGCATTGCGCCGGCTGGTGATCACGCCGTTGATGCGCGGACCCGCGATCCGCCACAGCACCACGAACAGGAAGGCGAAGCACACCGCCAGCCAGAAAATCTGGCTGGGAAAGGTCTCCGTCTTGAAGGGCGGAAAGCCCCCCGGCGCCTGCTTGGGCGTCTCGGTACTGGCGTGCAGCGGGTCGGCCATCAAGCGCGTCTTACGTGAAGAGGATGATCAGCGCGATCACCAGGCCGAACAGACCGGTCGCTTCGCAGAGCGCGAAGCCGAGCAGCAGGTTGGTGGTCTGGGTTGCCGCGGCGCCCGGATTGCGCAGCGCGCCCGAGAGGTACGAGCCGAACACGTTGCCGATGCCGATGCCGGCGCCGACCAGCGCGATACAGGCGATGCCCGCGCCAATCATCTTTGCAGCTGCAAGTTCCATGGAAAAATCCCTTCTTAGGTTCAGTGGTGATCGTGGAGGTGAAGCGCTTCGTTGAGATAAATGCAGGTGAGGATCGCGAAGACATAGGCCTGCAGGAACGCCACCAGGAGCTCGAGCAGCAGGATGGCGACGATCAAAAGCATGGGCGCGATGGCGAGCCCGGTGAAGATGCCGCCGGCCGAGCCCAGCGCCACCACGAAGCCGGCGAATACCGCGAGCATGGTGTGGCCCGCCAGCATGTTGGCGAAAAGACGAACCGAGAGGCTGATGGGGCGGGTGAGGAACGAGATCACTTCGATCGGCACCAGCAGCAGAAGCAGCAGAAGAGGGGCCTTGGGCACGAACAGGCTGAAGAAATGCAATCCGTGCTTCATGAAGCCCACCACGATCACCATCAGGATCACGAACGCGGCCAGCGCGAAGGTGATGGCGATCTGGCTGGTGACGGTGAAGCTCCACGGCACCATGCCGAAGAAATTGCAGAACAGCACGAACATGAAGAGGGTGAAGATGAAGGGGAAGAATTTCAGCCCGTCTTCGCCGGTCGCCGAATGGATCATGTTGGCGACGAATTCGTAGGAGGCTTCGGCCATCGACTGGCCGCGGGTGGGCACCAGGCGGCCCGGCTTCACCGTCAAGGTGAGGAACAGCGAGGCGGCGATTACCACCACGACCATCAGAAGCGACTGGTTGGTGAAATAGATGGGATGGCCGCCGATATGGAACAACGGCTCGGCCACAAGCGGCTTGACCTCGAACTGCTCCATCGGGGTAAGCGTCATCGCCACGGGCTTACTTCTCCAAATCCTTCGACGCCATCCTGGCGTTCAGCTCGGTTGCCGCGCGCATCACATTGCGGATGCCCGCCGCGGCGCCGAGAATGAAAAACACGATCAGGAAGACCGGCTTTGTGTGGAAACCGAACCGGCCCAGAAGCCAATCGATACCCCACCCCAGTCCTCCGCCCACGATCAGCGCCGCGACCAGTTCGGTCGCGAAACGTCCGGCGATGCCCAGCTGGGTCGGCGGCGGGCCTTTGGCCTGAACCGCATTCCGGCGCTGGACTTCTTCCAGGCGTGCGCCCAGGTCCTTGAGCCTGTCGGGGTCCTGAGACGTCATCTCGTCTCCCAAATGCCGAAAACAGGGCTGAAAACCGGGCTTTCGCTGGTTTGCGAAGCGCGCGGACCATAGGGATGCGCCTATAGGGTGTCAAGAAAGACAGATTGCGTTTAAGTACTTGGCATTGAACGGGATTTTACCGGGCGCGGCGAAATGGCCGTCGGACCATCCAAGAATCGCTTCGCGAGGCAGTCGAGGTCCGCCTCCCCCGTGCGCGCGAAGCGCGCTGATGGGGGAGGTGGCCGTAGCGCGCTCTCGAGCGTGCGAAGGCCGGAGGGGGCAAAAAATAGTTATTCCGCGGCGACTTTTTCGGCTTCCGCCAGGCTCACCGAAACCAACTGGCTGACGCCACGCTCGGCCATGGTGACGCCGAACAGCCGGTTCATGCGTGACATGGTCAAGGCATGGTGGGTGATCACCAGGAAGCGGGTGCCCGACATCTCGGTCATCTGGTCCAGCATGTTGCAGAAGCGTTCGACATTGGCGTCGTCCAAGGGCGCGTCCACTTCGTCCAGCACGCAGACCGGCGCGGGATTGACCAGGAACACGGCAAAGATCAGCGCCATGGCGGTCAAGGCCTGCTCGCCGCCTGAAAGCAGCGCCAGCGATTGCAGCCGCTTGCCCGGCGGGCGGGCGAAGATTTCGAGGCCCGCTTCCAGCGGATCCTCGGATTCGGTGAAGGTGAGGCGGGCTTCGCCGCCTTCGAACAGCTTGGTGAACAGCTCCTGGAAATTCCTGTTCACTTTCTCGAAGGATTCCAGCAGCCGTTCGCGGCCTTCGCGGTTGAGGCTCTGGATGCCGCGGCGGAGGCGATCAATCGCGCCCACCAGGTCGTCGCGATCGGCGACCAGCGTGTTCATCCGCGCTTCCTGTTCGGCCGCTTCTTCCTCGGCGCGCAGATTGACGCCGCCCAGCTGCTCGCGTTCCTGCTTGAGCTTTTCGACCTTCTTTTCGGCCGCTTCCAGCGGCGGCAATTCCTCGCCGTCCTTGATCTCGGCGCGTTCGCCCAATTCATCCGGCATGCATTCCAGTTCATCCTGGATGCGGGTGCGCAATTCCTCGATGCGGGCAGCCGCGCTTTCCGACAGGGCCTGGGCGCGGGCGCGTTCCTCGCGGGCGGCAGACATCGCCTGGTCGGCGGCTTTGGCATGCTTGTCGGCTTCGGCCAGCACGGCTTCGGCGGCGACGCGGGCGTCGCTGGCCTGATGGCGCGCGGCTTCGGCGTCGGCGATTGCCGTGAGAAGCGCATTGCGGCGATCGCTCATTTCTTCCGGCACGCGTTCGGCGGCAGCCAGTTCGACCGTCAATTCGTCATGGCGGCGGCTGAGTTCGGCGATCTGGGATGCGGCGGCGCTCCGGCGCGCCTCCCAGCGCCCCGCCTCGTCGGCGATGGAAGCGAGGCGCTGATTGCGCAATTCGCCTTCGCGCTTGAGCGTTTCCAGCGAAGTGCGGGCTTCGCCGCTGGCCGAGCGGGCGTCGGCAGCAGCGGTCCGCGCATCGGCCACGTTTTGCGTCAGCGCAACGCCATCGCCCAATTCATCCAACGCCGCGAGCGCGGCAGAACGTGAGTCATTCGCCGCGGCCACCGATTGTTCCAGGCGGCGGATTTCCGCCTCCAGGTTGGCCAGCTGGCTGGCGCGTTCGGCGGCGGCGCGGGCGGCGCGGGTGCTTTCGTCCTGCGCGGCGATCAGGCTCTGTTCGGTCTTGCGTTCCGCATCGTCAGCGCCGCGCGCCGCTTCGCGGGCCGCATTGGCGGCGTCCTTGGCCGCTGTCCAGGCCGCGAATTTCTCGGCGCGCGCATCCTTGGCTGCGGCAGTTTCCTGCTCCAGCTCGGTCAAGCGATTGCGCTGGGAGAGGCGCACGGCGGCGGGCGAGGGCGCGTCGGCGGAGGCGGCATAGCCGTCCCAGCGCCACAGATCGCCGCGCGGCGAGACCAGGCGCTGGCCGGGCTTGAGCGCGGATTGCAGCGCCTTGCCCTGGTCGGGGAATACGAGACCGGTCATCGCAAGG
>DATKPL010000429.1:0-4270 GCA_035524155.1 Rhizomicrobium sp. | reverse complement strand
GCGCACGATCGGGTTGCGACTCACCGGATTGTTGAAAGCAGCCGCGCCTTCGAACTGTTTGGGCGGCATGGGGCCGAAGGCATGCGGGCCCGACGAGATGAAATAGATGCGGCTGTCCGGCGGCGGCGCGATGTCGCGCGTGCCCATCACATCAGTATGCAGCAGCGAGCCGCCGCGATTGAAATATTCCGAGTTGGAGAAAATGTGGAAGATCTTGGGCCGCACATGATGGGCCTCGGCATCGCCCAAGAGGGAATCCGTCTTGCCCGTGACCGGGTCGGTCTCGACACCATCCGTGTACGGAAATATGTCCGCCGGATAGAAGATGTTGAAGAATTCCTCGGCGTCGCGCGAGGCCTGGCCGAAGCGGATATTGAACGAGCCCCGGCCCGCGCCGCCCACCTCGTCGATCACGCCGTCAAAGACGATGCGATGCGCCTCGTCCTCGTTGAAGCCTTCATACAGCATCTGGCGCAGGAAACGCCCCGACTGTGACACGCCCCAGCCATAGGCCGTGGTGATGCCGGGCACGGGATTGCCCGCGCTGGTGTCATGCTTCAGGAAGCTGATCAGGTCGCGCGTGCCCGACAGGCCCGTGCCCACCACGCGGGGATCGCGCGAGCGATAGATCACGTCATAGATGCGCCCCAGCTCGAAACCGCCATCCAGCGCAACGGATGACGCGCCCACGAAATGCCATTTGGCGCGCGGGATCAATGTCGGCGCATCGGCGGGATTGTCCCGCACCGTCATCACATTTTCCGCGCCATCAGGATCATCGACCGGATAGGCGAAGTGGTTGCGATCTGCCAAAGGCTGGGTGGGCGAATGATCGTTGGGAATGAAATTGCCGCGCACCATGCCGATGATGGGCTTGCCATTCTCGGTGGCGATCGGCTGGTCCATTCGCATCTGGCCGGTGGGCACGTCCCATTGCCAGCCCATCCAGAGCAGGGTCCAGCCCTGGTTCATCAGGGCGCCGTCGCCGATCTCGTCGGCGCTGGTGGGGTCCTTGCTGGCCTTGGCTTTCTGGAAATAGCCCAGCATGGATTTGCCGCCGCGATTGCCCACTTCATAGAACAGGCGGTGATTGCCGCGCCCGGGGTCGGTGGGCTTGAACATGAAGAAGTCGGCGGTGAATTCGACTTCGCCTTGCGCGTTTCTGGGCGCGAGATCGAGATCGACGATGCGCCGGTTGATGGCCGCCTTGGGGTCGAGCGCGAAATGCACCTTGCCTACCAGCTTTTCGTAGGAACCGGCGCCGCCAAAGGCCTTGCCGCCCAGCACCGGTTCCCGCTTCTGGATTTCCAGGCGCACCACCCGCGCTTCGGCCGTGCTGATTGTCAGCGCGGCGATGAGCATGCCCACGCCCAACAGGCTCGCTAGCCCTCTCAGATTCATGTGAAACCCCCAAGGCCGGAACCTCCTCACTATAAGTGCGCCCGCAACTTCCGCCAAATGCCGCCGCATTGGCGCCGCAATTGGCCTTGCCCCGCCCCGCTTTGGCCCCAACCGCTGGCGGGAACAACAAAATCTGCATGGGCAAAGGAAAGAGTCTCGCCGCCAAGACGTTCTCTCTCGGCGAAAAGAGATAAGGCGTGAACGCGCCCCCAAAGGAGAGAAATATGAACACCATCAAGCGTAGTGCATTTGCCGTGGCCCTTTTGGGCGGCGCGGCTTTGATCGTGAGCCCCGCATCGGCCCAGCTTCTGGGCGGCGCCCATGGCGGCGGCGGCATCGGCGGTTCGATTGGCGGGTTGGGCGGTTCGGCCGGCGGGATGGGCAACGTCACGACCACCCGCGGCGTGAGCGGCGCGGGCAGCATGAGCGGTGGCGCTTCGGCCACGACGCCTTCGACGGCGCCGGTGACCGGCGCAGTTGGCGGCGCGACCAGCTCGGCCGAGAACACCGCCAATGGCACGGTCGGCAGCGCGGAATCGACCGCTTCGAACGCCGGCCAGACTGCGACCAATGACGTGAACCAGACCGCTTCGGCCGGCGCCAACGGCTCGGCCAACGCCGATGTGGCCGGCAACAGTGTGGGCGCCTCGGGCGGCGCGTCCACGCCGGAAGCGACCGACATGGCGTCCAACGCCACCAGTCGCGCCATGAACCGCGCCAACCGCGCGGCCGGCAGGGCCGAGAGCACCGCGAACGGCGCGGAATCGGCTGCCGCCAATGCGGCGAACAGCACCAGCGCGTCAGGCTCGGTGTCGGGTTCCGCTTCAGGGTCCGGCTCCGTGAAGTAACGCGCGTATAAAGAGAAGTTTAAGGGTAGCGGCCGGATCATCTCTGGCCGCTTCTTTTTTAACGCAACACCGGACTTGGCAAGCGCGCGATCCGACGGTTTAATTTGCGGGCGTTTGAGATTGAATCACCTGATCCGCCTGGAGGGCGCGTGAATTCTGCATCCGTGAAACCCGTCCCCCGGCATCAGTGCCTGATCTATAGCGGCCCACCCTCCGATCAGCTCAAAAGCCTGGCGCTTCACATCAGAAAGCGCCTCGACGCCAATTACCGCTGCCTCTATCTCAACAGCCCCCAGATGGTGGCCGGCATCCGTGGCTATCTCACCTCGTCCGGCCTTGACGTGCATGCGGCGGTGACCGCGGGGCGGCTGATCCTGTCGTCGGACCAGGATCATCTTGTCCACGGCGTGTTCGACGCCGAACGCATGCTGGACATGCTCAAGGGTGAGATCGCCCGCGCGCTCGCGGACGGCTATGCGGGGCTTTGGGCGTCCGGCGATATGGCATGGGAATTCGGGCCCGAGCGGGACTTCGGCAAGCTGGAAGAATATGAGCGCGCGCTGGAAGAGATTTTCCGGACTCAACCCGCGCTATGCGGCGTTTGCCAGTATCATGCCGACACCCTGCCGGACGAAGCGGTGAAAATGGGCATGACCCTGCACCCCGGCGTCTATGTCAACGAGACGCTGTCACGGGTGAATAACGAATATGTGAAGCTGGCGGCGGAGTGATGTCTCCTTAGCATCCTCCATGGGCGGGCTTGACCCGCCCGTCCAGACTTTTCCGTAATCCAAATGTTCTCCGGATGGCCGGCTCGGGGGCCGGCCATGGTGATCGCTTTCATCTTCATTCCTCCGGGCGTAAAAAGCCATTGTCCCGGGAGGAATCAATCCATGCCGATCTATCGCGCCCCAGTGGAAGATTACCGCTTCCTGATCCATGAATTCCTGGAAGCCGAGAAACAGCGGGACCTGCCGGGCTTTGAAGACCTCTCGCCCGATCTGATCGACGACATCCTCACCAACGCGGGCAAGATCTGCGAGGAAGTGCTGCAGCCCATCAACCAGTCGGGCGACGAGGAAGGCTGCCACTTCGAGAATGGCGTGGTCAGGACGCCCAAGGGCTTCAAGGAAGCCTACAAGGCGTTCAATGACGGCGGCTGGGGCGGGCTTTCCGCGCCCGCCGAATTCGGCGGCGCCGGCATGCCGATCCTGATCGCCATGGCGGTGAGCGAGATGGCCTCGGCCGCGAACCAGAGCTTCGCTATGTATCCCGGCCTGACCGCAGGCGCCTATGGCGCCTTGATCGCCACCGGCGCCGAATGGATGAAGGAACATATCATCCCCAAAATGGTCTCGGGCGAATGGGCGGGCACCATGTGCCTGACCGAATCCGGCTGCGGCACCGATCTGCGCCTGATGAAGACGCGTGCGGTGGAACAGCCCGACGGCACCTATCGCGTGCGCGGCACCAAGATCTTCATCTCGGGCGGCGACCAGGACCTCACCGACAACATCATCCATATGGTGATCGCCAAGATCCCCGACGAAAAGGGCCAGATCCACGACGATCTCTCGACCGTGAATTTCTTCATGGTGCCGAAATTCCTGGTCGGCGAGGACGGCAAGATGGGCGCCCGGAACGGCGTCAACACCGGCGGCATCGAGCACAAGATGGGCATCAAGGGCCAGGCCACCTGTGTGCTCAATTTCGACGATGCCGTCGCCTGGCGGCTGGGACCAAAGCCCGAGCCGCTGAAGCCGGGCGAGAAGCGCTCGCTGTCCGCCGGCATGGCGGGCATGTTCATCATCATGAATGCGGCCCGGCTGGGTGTGGGCGTGCAAGGCATCGCCATCGGCGACGTCGCCTACCAGAACGGCTATGCCTATGCCCATGAGCGGCGGGTGGGGCATGCGCTGACCGGTCCGGCCGAACCCGACAAGCCCGCCGATTTGGAAATCGTGCATCCCGACGTAAAGCGCATGCTGCTGCATTCGCGTTCGTTCGTGGAAGGGGCGCGC
>DATKPL010000428.1:0-4423 GCA_035524155.1 Rhizomicrobium sp. | reverse complement strand
CGTTCGGGGTCGCGCAGGTAACGCAGGGAGATGAAACCCGAAAGGAATTGCTGGTCCACATATTGGTCGCCTACCGGCACTTCGCCATGGTCGGCCAGCGCCAGCGCTTCCTTGGTGTCGCCGGCGGCCAGCGCATCGCGGGCCTGGATCGCCACTTCGTTCCACCAGCGCTGGGTGTGTTCGCGGGCAAGACCCGTGGGATCGATCCGGAGCAGCATCGCATGGGCTTGCGCATCCTGGTGATCGACGCGCAGGGCGTGCGACCAGTCGAACAGAAGCGCGGGATCGCTCGAGCCTTCGAGACCCGCCAAGGCATGGCGCGCGCGGGACAGTCCGTCTGCCAATGCCACGCGGGCGCGGGCGACCGCCGCTGTGCGCGAATCCACCCGCGCCATTTGCCGCCTTGCCCCGGCCAGATCGCCCAGCCAGATCAATGCATCCATGCGCGCCCGGTCGGATTCCGGCGTCAGATAGGCCGCGTCGTGGGCCAGGATATCGCTCTCGGTGAATTCGTCGAAGCTGCCTTCGCTCCAGCCCCGGCGGATCCAGACCGCGCCTTGCGTGGTCTGGCCGCTTGCGGCAAGCGCTTCGCCCAACCTGATTTCGCCGATGGGCGAGGCGGGCGTGCGGCCATTGAACCAGCGAAGGATGGCGTCCGCCGACAGGTCGCGGGTGATGGCGGCTTCGCCCCTGGCGTAGAGCGAGGCGCGGCCGGGCCAATTGGAAGCCGTTTTGATCACCGCGTCGATATCGGCGAATTTGGCACCGCTGTTGCGGTCCATCGCATAGCGCCATTGCAGAAGCTGGCGGGCCACCATGTCCTGGCCCTGGTCGCCCAGGGACAGCGCCTTGGTCCAGTCGCCTTCTGCAGCGGCGGCAAAGGCGCGGGTGAATATCTGGTGATCGGCGGGCGAGAGGACATGAATGCCGGCCGGCCGGGCCGTGACCGCACCGGTGTCGGGGACGGGGTCGCCCACTGCCGCGCCCGGCGTCTGGGCCCAGCTTAAACCCGTTGCCGCCAGAAGGGCGGCAAGGGCAACGCCGGTATGCTTCAAACCCATCAGCGATCGAAAAGCCATGCTTGTTGAAGCCCGAACTTCAGCTTAGACGGAAGCCACAATTCAAGGCCATAATGGGGCGGGCCACCCTAATAAAATGATGACGGAACTTTTCCCATGACCAGCGTGCGCGAGCGCATCAAAGGCTCCATTCCCGCCCTGATTACGCCGATGAAGAACGGCAAGGTGGACGAAGCGGCCTTCCGCAAGCTGGTCTCATGGCAGATCGAACAGGGCAGCCAGGGACTGGTGCCCTGCGGCACCACCGGCGAATCGCCCACCCTCAGCCATGAGGAACATATGCGGGTGATCGAGATCTGCGTCGAGGAAGCGGCCGGGCGCGTGCCCGTGATCGCGGGCGCAGGCTCCAATTCGACCGAGGAAGCGATCTCGCTGCATCGCCACGCCAAGGAGGTGGGCGCCGATGCGGTCCTTTCCGTCACCGGCTATTACAACAAGCCGTCGCAGGAAGGTCAGTACCGCCATTTCAAGGCGCTGGCCGAGGCGGTGGACATTCCCATCCTGCTCTACAACATTCCCGGCCGCGCCATTGTCGAGATCAGCGTCGAGACCATCGCGCGCCTGTCGGAACTGCCCAACATCATCGGCGTCAAGGACGCGACCGCCAATCTGATGCGGCCCACGCGCGAGCGGAATGCCTGCAAAAAGGGCTGGCGCATGGTCTCCGGCGAGGACGGCACGGCGCTGGGCTACAACGCCCATGGCGGCCATGGCTGCATCTCGGTGACCGCGAATGTGGCGCCCCGCCATTGCGCCGAATTCCAGGATGCGTGCCTGCACGGCAATTACGACCGCGCCCGCGAACTGCATGACCGGCTGATGCCGCTGCATGACGCCATGTTCTGCGAACCCAGCCCGGCGCCGGTGAAATATGGCGTCTCGCTGCTGGGTTATTGTACGCCGGATGTGCGCCTGCCGCTGGTGGAAGCCACCGAGATGGCTCGCGCCAAGGTCAAAGAGGCGATGAAGGGCCTGGGCCTCAAGGTCTGATGGCGAAGAAAAAGGACGACGGCAACAAGCTCATCGCCGACAACCGCAAGGCACGCCACGCCTATGCGATCGATTCCGTGCTGGAAGCGGGCATCGTGCTCACCGGCTCGGAAGTGAAGTCGCTGAGAAACGGCAAGGCCACCATCGCCGAGAGCTATGCCCAGGCCAAAGACGGCGAAATCTTCCTGGTGAATTCCTATATCCCGGAATACACCGAGGCCAGCCGCTTCAATCATGAGCCCAAGCGGGTGCGCAAATTGCTGGTGCGCAAATCCGAGATCGCCAAGCTCGCCAATGCGTCCAATCGCGAAGGCATGACGTTGGTTCCGCTCAAGATGTATTTTAATCCCAAGGGCATCGCCAAGCTGGAACTGGGTGTCGCCAGGGGCAAGAAGCTGCACGACAAGCGCGAGACCGAAAAACAGCGCGATTGGCAGCGCGATAAAGCGCGGCTTCTACGGAATAGAGGCTAGTCTCTTCGCCTTTGCCACCACATCCACGAACATCTCGGTGGTGAGCACGCCGGTGTTGGTGTTGTAGCGCGAGCAATGATAGCTCGAGATCAGCGTGTATTTGCCGACTTTCTCGTAACTCATGCCATGCTTGAAAGGGTGCTGCTTCTTCTTCGCCCCCAGTGCATCACACACCGAGTCATGGGCGATCTTGCCCAAGGCCAAAATCACTTTGACATTAGGCAGTGTCTCAAGCTCCGAACTCAGGAACTGGCGGCAGGTTCTGATCTCGGAAGGCTCCGGCTTGTTCTGGGGCGGCACGCAATGCACCGAATTGGCGATGCGGCAATCGACCAGTTCCAGAGTGTCGTCGGCGCGCTCTTCATATGTGCCTTTCGCCAAGCCTAGCTTGAGCAGCGTGTCATAGAGAAGATCGCCCGCCCAATCGCCGGTGAAAGGCCGTCCCGTGCGGTTGGCCCCTTGAAGGCCCGGCGCGAGTCCCGCGATCAAGAGCCGCGCGGTCAAAGGCCCGAAATTGGGTACGGGGCCATTGAACCAATCGGGATGCTTTTTACGATTATCCTCCCGGAAGGCGACGAGCCTGGGGCAGAGCGGGCAATCGTGTGGCGGTGACAGCGGCTTTTTCACCCACCGGTGAAAGCAGATTCACTGCACGGGCGCAAACTGGGGCGCCTTGCCGCCCTCGCGCGCGATCTGGGACTTGAGATCGTCCAGCTCGATGAAATTATCGGCCTGGCGGCGAAGCTCGTCGGCCACCATGGGCGGCTGGGTGCGGATGGTGGAAACCACCGAAACCCGGCGGCCGCGCCGCTGCACGGCTTCCACCAGGCGGCGGAAATCGCCGTCGCCCGAAAAGATCACCACATGGTCCACGCAGGACGCCATTTCCATCACGTCAATGGCGAGTTCGATGTCCATATTGCCTTTGACGCGGCGGCGCCCTTGCGCGTCGGTGAATTCCTTGAGCGGCTTGGTCACAACTGAAAAGCCGTTGTAGTCCAGCCAATCCACCAGGGGACGGAGAGGGGAGAATTCCTGGTCCTCGGCCACAGCCGTATAATAAAAGGCGCGCACCAGGGTACCCTTGCGGGCGAACAATTCCAGCAGTCGCTTATAATCGATGTCGAATTGAAGACCCTTGGCCGCGCCATAAAGGTTGGCGCCGTCGATGAACAAAGCGAGTTTTTCGGACGGATAGAACAGCATAATGACCTCCAAAAAACCGGATTCCGAAACGCCGGAATCCCAGGGCGAAACGCCCAAAATCTTCATTGCGCTAGGCGCCAATATTCCGTCCGCCGCCGGTCCGCCGGAAGCGACCCTGAAGGCCGCTTTGGCGGCGCTCGAGGCGCATGGGATCAAGGTTTTGGCTCTTTCCCGCTTCCATCAGACCCCGGCTTGGCCCGATCCCGCCGATCCGCCCTTTACAAATGCGGTGGCCCAGATCGAAACCCGATTACAACCCTTTGCTCTATTGGGACTTTTGCATGAGGTGGAAACAGAATTCGGGCGTAAGCGTTCCGCGCCCAACGCACCGCGCACCCTGGATCTCGACCTCCTGGACTATCGGGGCCGGGTGGAGAATGACGAGGTGGAGTTGCCCCATCCCCGGATGGCCGCCCGCCGCTTTGTTCTGGAGCCTTTGGCGGAAATCGCCCCTTTTTGGTGCCATCCCGTAACGGGACAGACAGTGGAAACTTTGCTCCGGAGCCTGACCTGATCCCGTCGTAATTATCTTGCCGGAATCGGGGTTTTTATGTATGTGGCTCCCCCGAAATCGGTTTTGGGACTAAGGTCCAGCTTTCAGGACTGTCCCTAACTCGCTGACCCAAAAGGACAAGCATGGCTCGCGTCACGGTCGAAGATTGCGTTGACAAGATT
>DATKPL010000427.1:0-7375 GCA_035524155.1 Rhizomicrobium sp. | reverse complement strand
CGCCTCGGCGACCTTCCCGGCATGGCGGTGCTGGGGCTGATCGGCATCGGTTGTTACCAGATCGCCTTCACCTTCGGGCAGCAGACCATCACCGCGGGCGCCGCGGTGCTGATCATCACCTTGACGCCCGTCTGCATGGCGTTGCTGGGCATCGTGCTTCTGGGCGAGCGGCTCACCTTGCTGGGCTGGCTGGGCACCTTGATATCTTTCGCCGGCATCGCGCTGGTGTCGTTCGGCGAAAGCGGCGGCATCCGATGGAGCCCCGGCGTCATGCTGGTGCTGCTGGCGACGCTTTGCACCAGCTTGTTCTTTGTCCTGCAGCGGCCTTACCTGAAAATCTATTCGCCATTCCAGATGACGGCGATCGGCATCTGGGCGGGCACGGCGCTGATGGCGGCGCTGTGGTTGCCGGGATTGATCCCCGCGATCCGTCACGCGCCGCTCGCGCCCACTCTCTCCATCATCTATCTGGGCGTGCTGCCGGGCGCACTGGCCTATGTCACCTGGGCCTATGCGCTTGCGCGGGTGCCCGCTTCGCTGTTGGGCACATCGCTGTACCTGGAACCGCCCATCGCCATTGCCATCGCCTTTGTCTGGCTGGGCGAATTGCCGCCCTCACTCACCATCCTGGGCGGCGTGATCGCCATCGCGGGTGTCGCGGTGTCGTCGCTGTGGGGCCAACGCCGGTAGCGGTTCAGACCCGGACATGGAAAAGCTGGCCGATGGCCGCCGTCACCGCCATGGCGGCCGCGCCGAACAAGGTCACCCTGGCCGTCGCGGCAAGCACGGGCGCATCGCCGCTCCGGGCGCTGGCCGCGCCCAATCCCGCCAGCGCCAGCAGCGACACGCCATAGATCGCGGCGATGGCGGCCGCGACGGGCGCCAATGCTCCCACCAAAAGGGGAATGGCCGCGCCCGCCGAGAAGGATGCCGCCGAAGCCGCCGCCGCCTGGACCGGACGGGCGCGCATCTCCTTGGAGATGCCCAGTTCGTCGCGCGCATGCGCGGCCAGCGCGTCGCGCCTGGTCAATTGCTGCGCCACCTGCCGGGCCAGCTCCGGCGTCAGTCCGCGCCCCACATATATATCCGTCAGCTCCTGCAATTCGCCCTTGCTGTCGCTGGCAAGCTCGCGCCGTTCCTGGCTCAGCGCCGCGGTTTCCACATCGCGCTGCGAACTCACCGAGACATATTCGCCGGCCGCCATGGAAAGCGCCCCCGCCACCAGGCCGGACGCGCCCGAAACCAGGATGGCGCCGTGCGAATGGGTGGCGCTGGCCACGCCCAGGATCAGGCTGGCGGTGGAAAGGACCCCGTCATTGGCGCCCAGGACCGCGGCCCTGAGCCATCCGGTGCGGGATATCGGATTGGTTTCAACCGGTTTTCTCGCGGCGGGCACGTTTCATTTCCCTGCTTCGTCCGGCCGAAATTATGCCCAAGCACCCGATATTTGGACAGCCGGCGCTCCGGAGCGGCGAAACGACAGGAAACGGAGAGTCAAAAATACGCACGGGATGCGACGCCGCGATTCATTGTTTGGCGAGCCTGCTGCCCTATATCTGCCGGGCGAGAGGGCATCATCATGCATTCTTCGAATCTGGCTTCCAACCCGGTGGAAATGAAGCTGGCCGCCCGGCGCGGCTTTCTGGGCCGCTGTCCCAGTTGCGGGGAAACCAAGCTGTTCAAGGCCTATCTGAAACAGGTCCATGCCTGCCCATCCTGCCATGCCGAATTCGGCCGCATCCGCGCCGACGATGCCGCGCCTTGGGCGACCATCATCGTGATCGGCCATGTCTTCCTGCCGCTGGTGTTCTTTCTGGGGCTGGAGAATCTGCTGCCGCTTTGGGCGTGCCTGACGGCCTATGCCGTGCTGTTGTCGGCGTTGGCGCTGGTGCTTCTGCCGCGCGCCAAGGGCCTGTTCATCGGCATCCTCTGGGCCACCCGCGCGCCCGGCGCCGAAGCGGGCTAATCGGGCCGCGCTTCGGTTCGCATTTCCGCCAGCGGGCAATGAATGCGCCGCTCGCCGCGCCATAATTCCCATTCATTGTCCGGGAAGAGGTGCGCGGCTTCCTTGCAGGCCGACTGGTCGTCTTCGCATTCGAGATCGAGGCCGCCGATAATGCGCGACCGGCCGTCGAGAATATGGATACGGTAATATGCCATGGGAGCCTCCCTGTCCCTGTAAACGTCCCGAATGTGATCGAATGGGAGAGAAATCATGGTGATTTGGTGTCATCGGCGAAGCGTTTGGTCTCGCACGGAAATCGCCAATCGTTGGGCGCGTGAAACAGGCTTCGGGCCGTGCTAGATCAGGCCGGGGATCGGGAGTTCATCGCTTTGCGAAACGCCTTCTGCACAGCCATCGCCGGCATCGTTCTGGCCTCCGGCGCGTCGTTCGCCGATGAAGCGCCACCACCCAATCCCGCGCCCGCAATGATGCGCCTGATCGGGCAATACGGGCCCGATACCGGCCTCTTGGAAATCTATGAATCCGGCGGACACTTATATGCCGACGGTGACGGCTTCCATCAGGCCGAGCTTGCGCCGCACGGTCGCGACAGATTTCAGGCCGGCGGCAAGACGCTCGTCTTCGGCAAGGGCGCTGACGCATCCTCGGTCTCGCTCGACGGCAATGCGCTGCCCCGCCGCGACATCGGCGCGGACGTGATCAAACAGATCCGCGCGGGCGAGCATGGCGATCCGGCCACCTTGCGCGCCGAAGCCCTGAAAGCCACGCCCCCGGCCGAGCCGCCGCCCAAGCGTTCGATGGATCTGGTGCCGCTTTCCAGCATCGATCCCACGATCAAATTCGATATCCGTTACGCCACGTCCAACAATTTCATGGGCTTTCCGCTCTACGAAAAGCCCGGCGCCTATCTGCAGCGCCCGGCGGCGGAAGCGTTGGGCCGTGTGGCAAAGGCATTAAAGGCGCAAGGCTACGGCCTTCTGGTCCATGACGGCTATCGCCCCTGGTTCGTCACCAAGATGTTCTGGGACGCGACGCCCGCCGCCGATCACATGTTCGTGGGCGATCCCGCCCATGGCTCGCGCCACAATCGCGGCGAAGCGATCGATCTCACGCTTTATGACCTCAAGACCGGCAAGCCCGTGCCCATGACCGGGCGCTATGACGAAATGTCCAAGCGATCCTATTCCGATTATATCGGCGGCACATCGCGCCAGCGTTACGATCGCGGCGTGCTGCGCGCGGCGATGGAGAAGGAAGGCTTCCAAGTCCTCAATGAGGAGTGGTGGCATTTCGACTACAAGGACTGGGCCGATTATCCCATCGGCAATGTTTCATTCGGCCAGTTGGAGCGGTAGGCCTTTGTAGCGTCGTTTCGCCGTTTTATTGTCATTCCCGCGCAAGCGGGAATCCAGCGTTGGGCCGGGATCATCGTTATTTCGTCTATATGCTTGCCAGCAAACGCAACGGCACCTTGTACATTGGCGTCACCGGCAATCTTGCTGGACGCATCAGTGAACATCGCGAAGATGTAAGGGGTGGATTCACTAAAAGGTATGGCGTCCATACACTAGTTTGGTTCGAGGAGTTCGCTGACATCCATGACGCGATATTGCGGGAAAAGCGCCTAAAGAAATGGCAGCGCGCCTGGAAAATCGAGTTGATAGAGAAAATGAATCCGGATTGGATGGACCTGTTTGCGCAGATCGTTTGACTGGATTCCCGCGTTCGCGGGAATGACAATTCCCGATCAATCGGGATTCCAGCGCCCGATGGATGATTCCACCACGAAATCGTCCATGTCGTCCTGGCGCCGCCGTGGGCCGTTGTAATTCTCGCGCGTCTTGCGGCGGCGGTCGGGGCCGGAATAGGTCGGCGTGTTCACGAAGCGGCGCGGCCGCTCCATCACTTCGGCGATGCGCGCAGTGAGGTTCTGCAGCGTGATGGGCTTGACCAGGAATTCGGTGACACCCGCGTCGCGCGCCGCTTCCACCCGGTCGCGTTCGGTATGGCCGCTGATCATGATGATGGGCACCGTGGGATTGAGCTTGCGGTGCAGCGCGCGCACCTGGCGGGTCAATTCCAGCCCATCCATCGGCTCCATCGACATGTCTGTGAGGATCAGATCGCAGCGTTTGCTGCGCAGCACTTCCAGCGCGTGCGCGCCATGCACGGCCTCGTAGATGTCCACCACGCCAAGCGCGTTCAGCAACGCGCGCAGCAACGCACGCATATGCTGCTTGTCCTCCACGATCAGGACCTTGATCCGGTCCAGACCTCCGGGGATGGCGTTCTTGGCGGCTTCGGTAAGCACTGGATTCTACGCGCGGCTGATTTCCTGCGTAAAAGCTTAGAAAAGTTCCCTTATCAATCGGTTGATTAGGAGGGGCAAAATTGATCCGTGGCCCGGGCGCGGCGATTTTTCATCCCGGGTTCAGCCAGGGTAGGGCAAGCTCCTGTCATGGGCTGGAAAATCCCCGTTTTCGTGGCGCTTTGGGCCTTGCCCACCGTGGCGCAGGCCCAGTTTTTGCCCCGTCCGCCCGCCCTGCTGGCGCCGCTGCCGGTCCCGGGGGCCGGGCCATGCCAGGGGGCCGACCAGGCCTTTGCCCGCGAGGCCGAGGCCCTGATCGCCCAGGCCATCGATGCCGAGCGCGCCAAATACGCCCCCGCCGCCCCGCCCCTTGCGCCCGATCCGGACATCGCCCGCATCGCCCAGACCCGCTCCTGCGACATGGCGCATGGCGCCGATTTTTCGCACCGGGACGCAGCCGGCCGTTTCATCGCCGGCGACATGGTGCGGGCGCGGTTCGGGCCTTATGGCACGATCGGCGAGAACATCATGGAGATGGGCGGCGATACCATGGAGATGGTGGGCCGGCGTCCCTTCGGACCGGAAGAATTCGCCCGCGTCGCCGTGCAGGGCTGGATGGAAAGCCCGGGCCATCGCGCCAACATCCTCAACCCGCGCTATGATTCCAGCGGCATCGGCGTGGCGATGGTGGGCGACCAGGCCTTCGCCACCCAGGTCTTCCGGGGGCCGGCTGCAACCGGCAGAGCCTCGAAAGAACCAGAACGCGACGAATGATCGCCGCGCATTTTATGCGCAGGGCCCTGAAAGGGGCATGGAATCCGGCCTTTTCCCGGTGGCTTCGCCTCAGGCGTAAACTTATCGCTAACCGCGCTGGCTTACCCTCCGGCTAAATAGATTTTCACGCACGGATTGCATGGCGACCGGTTCAAAACTTTTCGAGCCCTTGAGGATCCTCATCATCGAGGACAAGGACCATATGCGCGCGCTGTTGCGCCGCCTGCTCAATCATATCGGTGTGCGCATCATGCATGAGGCGCCCGACGGCGCCGCCGCGCTCGAAATGCTGAACACCATCGAGTGCGACCTGATCCTGTCGGACCTTTCCATGGCGCCGATGGATGGATTGGAATTCGTCCATCGCGTGCGCAGCGCCAAGACCGGCACCACGCCGCCATCGGTGCCCATCATCATGATCAGCGGCTATACCGAGCGGAACAAGGTGGAAGCGGCGCGCGACGCGGGTGTCAATGAATTCCTGGCCAAGCCGGTCACGCCGCAGCACCTGATCTCGCGCATCACCGAGATCATCGAGCGGCCCCGTCCTTTCGTCCGCTGCGACACCTATGCCGGCCCCGACCGCCGCCGCCGCCAGACCGGCAATTTCGTCGGCCCGGGCCGCCGGGCCAACGATCCGCCCGGCACCAGGGGCTTCCTGGAACCCCCCAGGGTCATCGAGAAGCTCTAGGCCGATCCCAGCCGCGCCCTTCGCGCCGGCGCGGCCGCGGCGGCTTCCCCGGTGTCGATCCTTTTGGCGACCCCGGACAGTTGATCCCGCAACCAGGCATGGGCCGGCTGATTGTCATAGCGCCTGGACCAGACCATGGCCGTTTCCATCAGCGGCGAGGAAATGGGCAGAGCGCGGATCGCCAGCGCCCCGTAGGCGGTCAACACTTCGAGCGCGCGCCGCCGCCCGATGCAGAGATATTCGCCTTCCAGCAAAAGCAGCATGGTCGAAAGCGTGGGCGCGCGCACGATCACATGCCGTTTGAGCTTTTTCTGCGTCAGCGCGTCGTCCACGAATTCGGTCGTATAGGGCGCCGATGTGATCTCGATATGCGGGATGGAGACGAAATCCGCCAGCGGCAACTGCCTGAGTTCCGCGCAGCGATGCCGCTTGTTGAGGGCGATCACGAATTCGTCCTGGATCAGGGTCTGGCGCGAGAACCGGCCGCTCTGCTTGGCGAAGGGGCCCACCGCCAGGTCGCATTCGCCGGCTTCCAGAATCTGGGCCGGGTCCATCACCGTGTTGAGCCGGAAATCGAGCAGGATATGGGGCGCCCGGGCATGGACCCATTCCGTCATCGGCCGCGCGAAGACGATGGAGCCGTAGGAATCCACGGCGATGCGAAAATGATGATGGGCGGTAGCGGGGTCGAATGGGTCAGGCTCGACCGCGTCCTGGATGCCGCTCAGCGCTTCCTTGAGCGGCTTGGCGAGCTGCTGGGCGCGGGGCGTGGGCATCATGCCCGCCGGCGTGGGAATGAAAAGATCGTCCTTCAGCATATAGCGCAGCCGCGTCAGCGCATGGCTGAGCGCGGGCTGGCTCAGACCCAGTTTCTGCGCCGCCTTGGTGACGCTTTTTTCCTGCATGATGGCATCGAACACGACAAGCAGATTGAGATCGAGCGACGCCAGCTTCGGCCGATTTTGCATCCCAGCCCCCGTCATTCCGTGCCTGCATTCCTGCATGCAGAGATTGCATTTTACATCCGCGCCCGCCCTCCCGATATAGCCGCCATTCCCGGCGCAGGCCGGATTTTCGGGGGTTGTTGGAGGACAGGCCGATTCTTGAGACCCCCGATACCCAGCACAAGATCCTGATCCTCGACGACGAACCGGCCATCGCCGAGCCGTTCGAAACCGCGCTGCAGGAATTGGGTCATGACGTGCGCTCGACCACGGACGGGAAGGAGGCGGTCAAGCTGATCGACCTGTTCGCGCCCGATCTTCTGGTCACCGACATCAATCTGCCGGAGATCGACATTCTCGATCTGATCGCCGAACTGCGCCGCTCGCGCCCCCGGCTCCGGATCATCGCCATTTCCGGCAACAGCCATCTCCTCAGGCTGGCGGCGCAACATGGCGCCGATCATGTCCTGCCCAAGCCTTTCCGCGTTGGCGAATTGAACGCGCTGGTGGAAAAATTGCTGGGCCGCTAAAGGCCCGCCGCGATCACCAGGCGGATGAGGTGGGACAGGCTGTCCGCCCTGAGCTTGACCATGATGCGCGCGCGGTGGACTTCGACCGTGCGGGGCGAGATGCCCAGTTTCTGCGCGGCGATCTTGTTGGGGCTTCCTTTTGCCACCTCCATCAGCACGCTC
>DATKPL010000426.1:0-3428 GCA_035524155.1 Rhizomicrobium sp. | reverse complement strand
CGACCGCCTTGATTCTGTCGCGCAGTTTCCGCGGGCGCACGCTTCTGGACGGGATCGTGCATCTGCCGCTTGTATTGCCCCCGGTGGCGATGGGCTTCATTCTTCTCACCATCTTCGGCACTCGCAGCGGCCTGGGTGCCTTCCTCAAGGATCAGTTCGGCATCGTGCTGGTGTTCCGCTGGACCGGGGCGGTCTTGGCCAGCATCATTTTCACGTTTCCCTTCCAGGTCCGGGCGATCCGGCTGGCGCTGGAGGCGCGCGATCAGGGCCTGGACGAAGCGGCGCGCACCTTGGGTGCGGGCGGTTTCGATCGGCTGATCAATATCAGCCTGCCCTTGGCGCTGCCGGGTCTGGTAGCGGGTGCGATCACCGCCTTTGCTGCCTCGCTGGGCGAATTCGGCGCCATCATCACTTTTGTTTCCAACATTCCCGGCGAGACCAGGACGCTGCCGCTGGCGATTTATACGGCCCTGCAGATGCCTGGCGGCGAAGCGGAGGCCGCCCGGCTTTCCATGCTTTCCATCGTGATCGCCTTTTTCTTTCTGCTCGCCGCCCAGGCCATCATGCGGCGCGCCACCCGAAAGCGCGAAGGATGAGCGCCGAGATCGCCATCCGCCACGCCCAAGGCGAATTCCTTCTCGATGTGGCGTTCACGGCGGGAAGAGGCGTGACCGCCCTGTTCGGGCCGTCGGGCGCCGGCAAGACCAGCATTGTGCATGTGCTGGCGGGCCTGACGCGGCCCGATTCCGGCCGCGTGGTGCTGGAAGGCCGCACTGTACTCGACACGGACAAGGGCGTGTTTGTCCCGCCCGAAAAGCGCCGTACCGGCCTGGTGTTCCAGGATGCGCGTCTCTTTCCTCACATGATCGTGGAAGCCAATCTTCTGTTTGGCTGGCGGCGCATGGGAAAGCGCGCCGGCAGCGATGAGATCGGGCGTGTGATCCGGCTGTTGGACTTGGAGCCGCTTCTGCAGCGAGCGCCCAAGCATCTTTCAGGGGGTGAAAAAAGCCGCGTCGCCCTGGGACGGGCGTTGTTGGCGACACCCGATATTTTGCTCCTGGATGAACCATTGGCCAGCCTGGATCAGCAGCGCCGCGCGGAAATCCTGCCCTGGCTGGAGCGGCTGCGCGATATGGCGCAGGTGCCGATCTTCTATGTCAGCCATTCGCTGGACGAGGTGACGCGTCTGGCCGATCAGGTGGTGTTGCTGGACAAGGGCAAGGTCACAGGTTTTGGCAGCGTGTTTGAGGTGCTGGCGGGCCGTGGCGCGGAAAAGCCCATTGGCGCGGTGCTGGAAGCGACCATCGATGAAAGAGAAAACGGCCTCACCACCCTGATCTTCGATGGAGGCAGGCTTTTGGTGGCCGAGAAGGGTGAAAAGGGCAAGAAAGTGCGTGTCCGCATCGGCGCAGACGAGATCCTGATCGCGCGTGAAGCACCCAATGCCATCAGCGCCAACAATATTCTTCCCGCGATCATTTCAGATGTGGCGCTGGACGGCGCGCGCGCGGAAATCGCCTTGCGCTGCGGTGGCGCGCGCCTGGTGGCCCGCATCACCGCCGCGTCGGCGGAGCGGCTGGAATTGGCCAAGGGATTGCAAGTCTTCGCCGTGATCAAATCGGTGACCGTCGAAGGCGCCTAGATCGGTCCCTTGAACACAAGGGTTCTGGAGAGCGTGAAGTTGAACACCAGGCCTGCCAGCACGCCCACGATCAGCGCCATGTATAGATTATTGACCGGCGGCGGGGCAAAGCGCACCAGGGTGGAATAAAGCCCCACATTCACCAGACCACCCACGGCATTGGCGGCGAGAAAACGCAGCCATTCTTTTGCCATGGCCACCACGCCCCGGGCCCGCGCGGCGCGGAACGTGAAATAGCGATTGCCCATCCAGGTGAAACTGGCGGCGCAAAGCCAGGAGATGACACGCCCGGAATAAGGATCAAGCCCGGCCTTGTGCGTCATCAGCCACAACGTCCCCGCATCCACCGGCAGGCCCAGCGCGCCGATCACGGCGAAACGCAACAGGGATAGGCGCGAAAGTTTGGCGAGCAGGCTCACTTGGCGTGGGGGCGCGACTGGGCGCGGCCGGCGTCAAGCTCCTGGGGCCCCGGAATGGCGAGATAGGCCATCCGCTTCAATTCCCAGCGTCCGCGCGTCACCGTATCGAGGATCAAGCCGCAGGTGAGCGAGAGAAAACCCAGCAGCATCAGGCCGGTCGCCAACACGGCGGTGGGAAGGCGCGGCACCTGGCCGGTTCTGAGATACTCGGTCACCACCGGCGTGCCGATGAGCAACGACAAAGCCGCCAGCAGCAGGAAGAAGAACGAGAAGAACACCAGCGGCCGTTCCTCGCGCACCAGATAGCCGATGGTGGACAGGATACGAAAACCGTCGCGCCAGGTATTGAGCTTGGAGACCGAGCCCACCGGGCGCTCCTTGTAGCGCGTGTCCATCTCCATCATGGGCATCATCAGGCGCACGGCGTGGATGGTAAGCTCGGTCTCGATGCCGAAGCCTTGCGCGGTGAGGGGAAACGATTTCACAAAGCGCCGCGACATCACCCGATAGCCCGACAACATGTCGGTCAGCTTGACGTCGAACAGCGACGCCGCCAGCCCGGTGAGCAGCCGGTTGCCCAGCACATGGCCGGGGCGATAAGCGGCGGCGTCGGTATGGATGCGCCGGGCGGTGAGGATATCGGCACCTGCCGCGATCAGGCTCGCCGCCATGCGGGGCGCCGCGCCCGCGTCATAGGTATCGTCGCCATCCACCAGCACATAAATATCCGCCTCGATGTCGGCGAACATGCGGCGCACGACATTGCCTTTGCCCTGGCGCTGTTCGCTGCGCACGATGGCGCCCGCTTCGCGCGCTCGCGCCATGGTCTGGTCGCGGGAATTGTTGTCATAGACATAGATCGTGGCGTCGGGCAGCGTCTCGTGAAAATCGTGCACGACTTTGCCGATTGCGGCTTCCTCGTTGTAGCAAGGCACCAAGACGGCGACGCGCGGGCTCATTGTCTCTCAGGTCTTTTTCGCGAGCGGGCACCATTGATAGGTCCCCACCAGATTGGTGTCGAATTGCTGGCATTCCGTCCAGCGGATGGCAAGGCCGTAATCGGCCAGGGCGTCATGGGCGCGTCCCATGTCGGTGGCATCGGCGATCAGGTAGAGGTCACCGCCCTCGCGCAGCTGTGCCGCCACGCGGCGGCGCATTTGCCTGGTGAGCAGGGTGCCGTCCTTGGGCTGCACCATCCAGCCGTCGATACGCAGGATGGGAATCTGATGCGGCAGGGAAGGCGCGATAAAGCCCATTGGCGCGTCGCCCGTCATCAGCACCATGGTCTTATCGGGATCGGGAATGGGGGGCAGCGCCACCTGGATATAAGGGTCCTCTACCGGCGCGCGCTCCAGAAAATCGCTGTG
>DATKPL010000425.1:0-5712 GCA_035524155.1 Rhizomicrobium sp. | reverse complement strand
GGAGATTGTGGGCCTGCTCGGCCGCTCCGGCTCGGGCAAATCGACCCTGTTGCGCCTAATCGCGGGATTGGCGCGGCCGCAAGGTGGCCATCTCAGCTATATGGGCGCGCCCATCGAGGGGCCGGCCCAGGGCGTGGCGATGGTGTTCCAGAGCTTCGCTCTGTTCCCCTGGCTCACGGTGCTGGAAAATGTGCAGCTGGGCCTGGAAGTGCTGAACTTGCCGCCGAGGGAGATGCGCGAACGCGCGCTGGCCGCCATCGACCTGATCGGCCTGGACGGCTACGAAAGCGCCTATCCGCGCGAATTGTCGGGCGGCATGCGCCAGCGCGTGGGCTTTGCCCGCGCCGTGGTGGTGCATCCCAATATTCTTCTGATGGACGAACCTTTCAGCGCGCTGGACGTGTTGACGGCGGAAAATCTACGCACCGACTTGGTCGAGTTGTGGGGCAATGGCAAACTGCCCATCAAGGGCATCATCCTGGTCACGCACAATATCGAGGAAGCGGTCTTGATGTGCGACCGGGTACTTTTGATGTCGTCCAATCCGGGCCGGGTGGGTTCGGAGATCAAGATCGACCTGCCGCAGCCGCGCAACCGCACCTCGCCCCAGTTCGAGCACTATGTCGACCAGATCTATGTTGAAATGACCGCACGGCGGGTGGAACGGCTGCAACAGCAGCAGCAGGCCCGCAATGCCGGCATCGAAGTGCCGCTGGTCCATGTCTCGCCCAACCAGATCTCCGGTCTGATCGAGGCCCTGGCCGCGCCGCCCTATGACGGCAAGGCGGACTTGCCCGACATCGCCTATGAGCAGGAACTGGAAGTGGACGAACTCTTCCCGGTGGCCGAGGCGATGCAGCTTTTGCGCCTGGGCGATGTCGAGGGCGGCGATATCCGTCTCACCCACATGGGCAAACGCTTTGCCGACGCCGATCTCAATGAGCGCAAGGAGATTTTCTCCCGCGCGTTGATGAATTACGTGCCGCTGGCGATCCATATCCGCCGAGTGCTGGACGAACGCGCCAGTCATTCCGCGCCGCGAACCCGCTTCCTGGACGAGCTGGAAGACCACATGACCGAGGAATCGGCTGAGGACACACTCAAGACCGTGGTGAGCTGGGGCCGCTTCAGCGAGCTTTTCTCTTACGATGACGACGCGGCGTTATTTAGTCTGGAAAATCCAACTTAATTGTTGACCCCTCCGCCCTACGCTGGCCCGAGGGCCAGCTACGGGCACCTCCCCTACCAGCGCGCTGACGCGCGCGCAGGGGAGGATGGTCACGGCCAAGCTTCGAAAGAATTACACCACTGCCCGCGCCTTGGCTTCCAGCACCCGTTCTGCCGGAAATATAAGCCGCGCCGTGGTTCCAAGATTGAGCGCGCTTTCCAACTCCAACGTGCCGCCATGGCATTCCATCAGGGCCTTGGCCAGGGCTAGCCCAAGTCCCGTGCCTTCCACATTGCGCGCGAAAGGCGAAGCGATCTGGCGGAACGGCTCCAGCGCCGCCTGGATGAATTCCGGCGCAATGCCGATACCGGTGTCCGAAACAGCCAGCGCCAGGCTGCCATCCGGGCCACGCTCGACACTGATGCGAACCGCGCCGCCGGGCGGCGTGAACTTGACAGCATTGGAAAGAAGATTGAGCAGGATCTGCTTCACCCTGAGGCGATCCACATACAGCGGGGGAAGACTGGCATCCACGCCCTGGGTGAGGCTGAGCCTTGCCTCCACCGCGCGGCCGCGCATCAGCTTCATGCATTCGCTCACCAAATCCTGGGGCACGATGGCTTCGCAAACAAGTTCGAACTTGCCAGCCTCGGCCTTGGAGAGATCGAGAATATCGTTGATCAGCGCCAGAAGATGCCGCCCCGCGCCATGGATGTCGTTGGCATAGTCGCGATAGCGGCCATTGCCCAGGGCGCCGAACATCTCGCCCCCCAGCACTTCGGAAAAGCCGATGATCGCGTTGAGCGGCGTACGCAGTTCGTGGCTCATCAGGGCGAGGAAATTGCTCTTGGCGCGGCTGGCTTCGTGGGCTGCGGCCAAGGCCTCGCTCAATTCGCGCTCGCGCGCCTGGAGCAGCGCCACCTTGCAGCGCAGAAGCGCCTCGCCAGTGACGATGCCCAGATAGCGGCCCCGTGACGTCACCACAAAACATTCGATCAGGGCGTCGGGATTTTCGACCAGCAAGGTCGCGCCCAGATCGGAGAATTGCACATGCTCGTCCACGATCAGGGGCGTGAGATTGGCCAGCTTGAGCACCGATTTGCGGCTGTAGAGTTCGGGCGAATATTGGCGGGCATAGCGCGCCAGGAAAATCAGGCGATTGACCAGCCCCATCACGGCGCCGGCGCCATCCAGAATCGCGACTGCGGGGACCGCGGGATTGTCGAGCAGCCAGGCGAACACCTCACCGCAGGTCATGGTGTGGGAAAGCGCCCGAGCCGGCATGGCCAGCGCGCCCGCGGTTTGCGGACGGGCCGGATTTTGTTCTGTCTCGATCTCGGGCACGGCCAACGCGTTCTGCTGATCCGGCCGGGACGCTAGGGGGAGGCTGGTTTTTTGCCGGTTAACGGCCGCCTGGAAGCGGCTTTATTCATGTGAAGTTATTGTGACGATTATGTTATGGCGCGTTACTTGACCGCCGGAAGTCGAGATCGCTGTCGGCAACCATATCCAGGGTTGCCGCCCACGCCGCGACGTTCTGATTCAATTCATCGCGCTTCACGATCGCCAGCGTGTCATCGGCAGAATGGTGATAGTCGAAATAGCGGCTGGCATCCTGGCTGAGCGCCAGCACCGGCACACCGGCATGCTGAATCTCTTCCACATCGCTGCCTGCGTCGGTGGCGGGTGTGGTGTCGAGGATGATCTTCAGCGGCGCCAGAATTTCGCCCAACGGTGCCAATTGCGGATTGGCGGCAGCGCCTCGCGGCAATTGCAGCTTGTAGACATTGTCGCTGCCCAGATCGCTTTCACCCGCCAGCACGATCTTGCCAAGCTCGGCCTTGTGCATGTCGAGATAGGCCGCGCCCGAGCCGCCCGTCTCTTCCGAGCCCCAGAACACCACGCGAATGGTGCGCGCCGGATGGTGCGGCAATTGCGCGATCAGATGGCCGGCCGCGGCGCTGATCGCCACGCCCGCGCCGTCGTCGATCGCACCCGTGCCGGGATCCCAACTGTCGACATGGCCACCCACAACGACCACCTGGTCGGGACGGCTGGAGCCCAGCACGTCGCCGGAAATGGTCCAGGCCGTAGCATCCACCATATGCGACTGAAGCAAGAGGTGGAGGCGCACCGGACCGCGCGCCGCCATATGCTCGATCAGATCGGCGTCGGGCACGCCCAAGGCGCCCGCGGGAATCCTGGGCGTGCCGGCGGCATACATGGTGGCGCCGGTATGCGGCCCGCGCGCCGTGCTGGTCGAGATCGAACGGGTGAGATAGGCGATAGCGCCCCGGCGCGAGGCTTCGGATGGCGCATAGCGCGCGGCGACCGCCGCGCCATAACCGCTGCCGTCCTGGGTGCGGGTCATGGGCTGGTTGACCACCACGATCTTACCTTTGAAAGCATCGGCGGGCGCGGCCAGAAGCTCCGCCATGCTTTTCACTACGGCGACTTCGGCGGTGATGCCTTCGGGCGGGGTGGGCACCGAGTTGCCCAGGCCCAGGATCGCCAGCCTCTGCGGGAAAGGCGACAAGATCTCCGCGCTTTCCGCGTCGCGCAGCCAGGCGCGCTTGGGGAAAGGCTCAACATGGACATTGGTAAAGCCCAACGCCTTCATCTTGGCCACAGCCCAATCATGGGCGCGCATCTGCGCGGGCGAACCGGCAGGACGCGGCCCGATCTCGGTGGTGAGCGATTCCAGCACGTCATAGGCGGTGGGATCGGTGAGCGCCTGGTCGCGCAACCGCATCGCGGTGGCGGGATCGACCCATGACGGCGCCGAACCCATAAGGATGGCCAGAGCGAAAAGCGGAACGCAGAACCTGACCATCCTTGATCCCTTTATGCGGCTTAATTCTTGGCGGTATCTACGAGTTTGTTCTTGGCAATCCACGGCATCATGGCGCGCAGCTTCTTGCCCACTTCCTCGATGGGATGGGCATCACCACGCGCGCGGGTAGCCTTGAACGAGGTCTGGCCGGCCTTGTTCTCCAACACCCAGTCCCGGGCGAACTTGCCGCTCTGGATATCGTCCAGCACGCGCTTCATCTCCGCCTTGGTGGCCGGCGTGATGATGCGAGGACCGGTGACATACTCGCCATATTCGGCGGTGTTCGAGATGGAGTAATTCATGTTGGCGATGCCGCCTTCATAGATCAAATCCACGATCAGCTTCACTTCGTGGAGGCATTCGAAATAGGCCATCTCGGGCGCATAGCCCGCTTCCACCAAGGTCTCGAAGCCGTTGCGGATCAACTCGACCAGGCCGCCGCACAGGACCGCCTGCTCGCCGAACAGATCGGTTTCGCACTCCTCGCGGAAATTGGTCTCGATGATGCCGGCGCGGCCGCCGCCGATGGCAGAAGCATAGGAGAGGCCCAGATCATGGGCATTACCGGACGCATCCTGATGCACGGCGATCAGGCACGGCACGCCGCCGCCTTTGAGATATTCGCCGCGCACAGTGTGGCCAGGACCCTTGGGCGCCACCATCAGCACGTCGAGATCCTTGCGTGGCTCGATCAGGCGGAAATGGACATTGAAGCCATGGGCGAACATCAGCGCCGCGCCTTGCTTCATGTTCTTTTCCAGATCTTCCTTCCAGATGTCGGCCTGCAGCTCATCGGGCGTGGCCATCATCATCACGTCGGCCCATTTGGCGGCATCCGCCACGCTCATCACCTTGAAGCCCGCGGCTTCCGCCTTCTTGGCGGAGGCGCCGGGACGGGCCGCAATCACCACATCCTTGACCCCGGAATCGCGCATATTCTGCGCATGGGCATGGCCCTGTGAGCCAAAGCCGATCACCGCGACCTTCTTGTTCTTGATCAGATTGAGATCGGCGTCCCGATCGTAATAGACCCGCATAATCAGCACCCTTCGCGTTAGCGCCCGCCTTTTATCTGCTCCGGGAAAAGTGGGCAATTGTTCCCGGCTCATATGTCACATGCAGGAAAGCCGTTCAGTCGCTGTCGCGGCTCATGGCGGCGACCCCCGTGCGCGAGACGTCGGTCAAGCCCAACGCCCGCATGGCTTCGATGAAGCTGGAGATTTTGGCGGGCGAATCCGTGAGCTCGAACACCCCACGTTCGTCCAGGGCACGGGCGCCGAATTGCTCCGCTGCTTTCTTGGCCGCAGGCAATGCGCCGCGCGAGACTTTCACCAGTGCCATTTCCCGTTCGATGCCGTCGGATGCGAAGGTCCAGTTGGTGACGGCATGTACCGGGACCACACGGCGCAATTGCGCCTCGATCTGCTCGATCACTTCGGGCGGGCCGGAGGTGACAATGGTGATGCGCGAGGTGCGCGCGTTGGGATCGACTTCGGCAACAGTCAGGCTTTCGATATTGTAGCCGCGGCCCGAGAACAGGCCCACCACGCGGGCCAGAACGCCCGCCTCGTTGTCGACCAGGGCGGTCAGAGTGTGACGTTCGGTGGCCATCACACCAGCATCTTTCCTTCGTCGCTCACTTCGGCATCCGAAAGGCCGGAGAGGATCATGTCGTTATGCGCAGCGCCCGACGGGATCATCGGATAGCAAT
>DATKPL010000424.1:0-2416 GCA_035524155.1 Rhizomicrobium sp. | reverse complement strand
TTGGTGACGTGATCCTCGCCGCGGATGATGTGCGTGATCTTGTAATCGATGTCGTCCACCACCGACGGCAGCGTATAGAGAAAGCGTCCGTCCTCGCGGATCAGCACGGGATCGGACAAGGTCGCGGTGTCGATCTCGACGGCGCCACGGATCAGGTCGTCCCATTTCACCTTGTTGTGACTGAGCCTGAAGCGCCAATGGGGCTTGCGGCCTTCGGTTTCATACTGGGCGCGCTGGACATCGGTGAGATTAAGCGCGGCGCGGTCATAGATGGGCGGCTTGCCCGCCGCCATCTGGCGCTTGCGCCTGCGCTCCAATTCCGCCGCCGTCTCGTAACAGGCATAGAGCCGGCCGCACTGCTTCAGCCGTTCCGCCGCCGCCTGGTAATGCGTGAGGCGATCGGACTGGCGGGCGAAGAGATCGTGCTCGAGACCCAGCCACGCCAGGTCTTCGACAATGGCGGTCTCATACTCGGGCTTGGAGCGCGTATCGTCGGTGTCGTCGATGCGCAGCATGAATTTGCCGCCCGCATGACGGGCGAAGAGATAATTGAGCAACGCGGCGCGGGCATTGCCGACATGAAGATAGCCGGTCGGCGATGGCGCGACGCGGACGATGATCTCGCTCATCGCGCGTCTCTAAATGCGTTGGTGATGGGATAGCGGCGGTCGCGGCCGAAATTCCGCGACGAGATCTTCACCCCCGGCGGCGCCTGGCGGCGTTTATATTCAGAAACATACAAAAGTTGGTCCACCCGCTTGACCGTCAGGGGATCGAAGCCCTTGACCACCGTGTCCTCGAAACTCATTTCGCGCTCGACCAGGCATTCCAGAATGCCGTCCAGTATCTCATAAGGCGGCAGCGAATCCTGATCGGTCTGATTGGCCTTCAGCTCGGCCGTGGGCGGCTTCCCGATCACCCGGTCCGGGATCACCGCGCCATCGGGACCCAGGGCATCCGCAGGCGAATGCCCATTACGCCAGCGCGCCAGGCGGAATACGTCCACCTTATAGACATCCTTCAGCACGTTAAAGCCGCCGCACATGTCGCCATAGAGCGTGGCATAGCCCACGCTCATCTCGCTCTTGTTGCCGGTGGTGAGCACCATCGGGCCGAACTTGTTGGAGATCGCCATCAGGATCAGGCCACGGATGCGCGACTGGATATTCTCTTCCGTCGTGTCGGCGGATTTGCCCGCGAACACCGGCACGAGCGTTTCATCGAGCGCTTTGACCGCCCGCTCGATCTCAATGGTCTCATATGACACGCCCAGGCGGCGCGCGCATTCGTCGGCGTCGTCCAGGCTTTCCTTGCTGGTATAGCGCGAGGGCAGCATCACACAGCGCACCCGCTCTTTCCCCAGCGCGTCCACCGCCACGGCGGCGGAGAGCGCGGAATCGATGCCGCCCGACAGGCCCAGCACCACGCCGGGAAAACGGTTCTTGTTCACATAATCGCGCAGGCCCAGCATCATGGCGTGATAGATGGCGCTTTCGCGGCTCTCCTCGCCCACCCGTTCACCGGTCGCGCAAACCCATTTGCCGTCCGCGCCCCTGTTCCATTCGCCGACCACCACATCCTCGCGCCAGGACGGCATCGCCAAGGCCAGCGAATGGTCGGCATTGAGCACAAAGGACGCGCCGTCGAACACCAGCTCATCCTGCCCGCCCACCTGGTTCAGATAGATCAGCGGCAGGCCGCTTTCCTTCACCCGCGCCGCCGCCAGTTGCAGGCGTACATCTTCCTTGCCCGCCTCGAAGGGCGAGCCGTTCGGCACCGCCAATATCTCCGCCCCCGTCTCGCTGAGACATTCGCAGGCGTCGGGAATCCAGATGTCCTCGCAGATCGGCACGCCCAGGCGCACGCCGCGCACATTCAACGGCCCCGGCAAAGGTCCCGGCACGAAGACGCGCTTTTCGTCGAACACCCCATAATTGGGCAATTCATGCTTGAAGCTTTTGCCCGCGACCTTGCCGCCATCCAAGAGCAGCATGGCGTTGAAGAGATAACCGCCTTCCACCCATGGCGCGCCGATCAGAACGGCTGGGCCTGTCACCGTATCCGCCGCCAGGCTTTCCACCGCCGCGCGCGCATCGGCCTGCAGGGCGCCTTTCAACACCAGGTCTTCGGGCGGATAGCCGGTGATGAAAAGCTCCGAGAACAGGATCACGTCGGCATTCGACGCCTTGGCGCGGGCCGCGCGAGCTTTGGCGAGATTGCCCGCGATGTCGCCCATCACGGGGTTGAGCTGGGCCAACGCAATGCGAAAGGGACCGGTCATGCCGGGGTTAGAGCATTTTCACGCAGAAAAGAAAAAGGCCGGACGTCAGGCGATGGCGGCGCGGCGCGCAAAGGCCGCACGGGCGGCAGCGGGCATCGACGCCTCGGCCGCTTCCTCGATCAGGAGCGCGGTTTC
>DATKPL010000423.1:0-3669 GCA_035524155.1 Rhizomicrobium sp. | reverse complement strand
GGGCCAGCCGGTGAGATCGTCGCTGTCGGCCCCGGCGAGGACCCGCCGTCGGGCGAAGGCTGGCGGCAGGACCCGGACGTGCTGGACACCTGGTTCTCGTCCGCGCTCTGGCCCTTCTCGACTCTGGGTTGGCCGAACAAGACGCCGGAGCTTGCCCGCTTCTATCCCACTAGCGTTCTGGTGACCGGCTTCGACATCATCTTCTTCTGGGTCGCCCGCATGATGATGATGGGCACGCACTTTATGGGCGATGTGCCTTTCAGGACGGTGCTGATTCACAACCGCGTCCTGGATGAGCAGGGCGCGAAAATGTCCAAGACCAAGGGCAATGTGGTGGACCCGCTAATCCTGATCGACGAGTTCGGCGCCGATGCCTTGCGTTTCACCCTGGCGCTGGCGGCAGGCCAGAATCGCGACATGCGCATCGGCCCGACGCGCGTGGAAGCCGGGCGCAATTTCGGCACCAAATTGTGGAACGCATCGCGCTTCTGCGAAATGAATGGCTGTGTCACCGTGCCGGGCTTCGATCCCGCGGGGGTGAAACAGACCGTCAATCAATGGATCGTGGCGGAGACTGCGCGTGCCGAAGCCGAAGTCACCACGGCGCTGGAAGCCTTGCGCTCCAATGAAGCGGCGGCGACGGCCTATCGTTTCGTCTGGGACGTGTTCTGCGACTGGTATCTGGAGTTTGCCAAGCCCCTGTTCAACGGCGCGGACGAAGCGGTGAAAGCCGAAACCCGGGCCACTGCCGCCTGGGTGCGCGACCAGGTCGTTAAACTGCTCCATCCTTTCATGCCTTTCATCACCGAAGAGCTTTGGGCCGTCACTGCGCCGGGCAAGCGCGACACGCTACTGATCGAAGCCGAGTGGCCGAAGCTGAAGGCGCTACCCGCCAGCGAAGCCGCGGTTGCCGAGATGCATTGGGTGATCGATTTGGTCAAAGGCATCCGCTCCGTGCGTTCGGAGATGAACGTGCCGGCAGCCGCCAAGATCACCTTGGTCCTCACCTCCGCGTCGCCGGAAAGTGCGGGCCGCCTTTCGCGCAACCAGGGCGTGATCGAAACCCTGGCGCGGCTGGAGAAGTCATCAACCGCTGATGCCATCCCGTCCGGCTCGGCGCAATTCGTGCTGGGCGAGGCGGTCGTGGCGCTGCCGTTGGGCGATGTCATCGACTTCGCCAAGGAGCGCGCGCGGCTGGAGAAGGACTTGAAGAAAGCCGAGGACGAAATCGCCCGCTTCGACGCCAAATTGTCGAACGAGCAATTCGTCTCCCGCGCGCCCGAAGACGTCCTCGCCGAACAGCGTGAGAAGCGGGCCGAAGCGGCGTCGCTTGCAACGCGGTTGAAAGAGGCCGTCCAACGCCTCGCTTAAAAACCCTACCGGCGGCGCAGTTGTCACGGGCGGGAAGCGTTCCTAATTCTTAGCCTCGCCCTGCCGGAGGACCTCATGCCGACCTTGTTCGATCCCCTGAAAGTGGGCGCGCTCATCTTGCCCAGCCGCATCGTGATGGCGCCGCTCACCCGCTCGCGCGCCCATCCAGACACCCGGGTGCCCTCCGACCTTGCGGTCGAATACTACAAACAGCGCGCTGGGTTCGGCCTGATCATCTCCGAAGCCACCAGCGTCACGGCCATGGGCGTGGGCTATGCCGGCACACCCGGCATCTGGTCGGACGAGCAGACCGAAGGCTGGCGCAAAGTCACCAACGCTGTCCATGCCAAGGGCGGGCGCATGCTGCTGCAGCTTTGGCATGTGGGCCGCATCTCCGATCCCATGTTCCTGGACGGCGCGTTGCCTGTCGCGCCCAGCGCGATCCGGCCCAAGGGGCATGTCAGCCTGGTGAGGCCGGAAAAAGAATATGTGACGCCTCGCGCGCTGGAGACGGATGAGATTCCCGGCGTGATCGCCGCATTCAAACAGGGCGCGGAGAATGCCAAGCGCGCCGGCTTTGACGGCGTGGAGATTCACGGCGCCAACGGCTATCTGCTGGACCAGTTCCTGCAGGATTCCACCAACCATCGCACCGACGCTTATGGCGGCACGCGCGAAAAGCGGGCGCGGCTGATGCTGGACGTGGCCGATGCGGTGATCGAAGTCTGGGGTGCGGACCGCGTCGGCATGCATCTGGCGCCCCGCGCCGACAGCCACGACATGGGCGACAGCGACCGGTTGAGCACTTTCACCCATGTGGCGCGCGAATTGGGCAAGCGCAAACTGGCCTTCATCTGCGCCCGCGAGAAATGGCAGGACGATTCCATCGGCCCCGCCATCAAGAATGCGTTCGGCGGCGTCTTCATCGCCAATGAAGGTTTCGATTTCGAAAGCGGCAACCGGCTTCTTGCCGAGGGCAAAGCCGATGCCGTGGCGTTCGGAAAACTGGCGATCGCCAACCCCGATCTGCCGGAACGCTTTGCGGACAACGCGTCGCTCAATGCGTGGGACGCCAGCACATTCTATGCGGGCGGCGCCAAGGGCTACACCGACTATCCGATTCGCGCGCCTGTTCGCGCCGGGGAACCTGCCTAATTCCTGCCGCTTTCCAATCGTGTGAGGACGCACGGGAACCATTCATTCCGGCTTGACGTTGTCCCCTCGTATTCCGAAGGGCAAAGGAGAGCGAGATGAAACGCATTGGTAAAATTGCCGCCGCCTGCCTGATTGTTCTTGGCGCGGGCACCGTGACTGCTTCCGCTGACTCGTGCAGCGGTCATCCCCATGACACCGCGACCGCGCTGGGCGCGGGCGGTGGCGCCCTGATCGGCGGCCTGGCGTCCCACAGCATTGTTGGCGCCGTGGTCGGCGGCGTGGCCGGCGGCTTCGCAGGTAACGCGATCGCGCGCAGCAATGACTGCCGCCATCGCTATTCGTATCGCGACCGCTACGGCTATCGCCATTACTATTATCGCTGAGTAAGTATCACCCCATGTTGAATCTGGCCCTGGAGGCAACTCCGGGGCCTTTTTGTTATTTTATTACCCCATCTGCCTCGACCAAGACGCCCTATCTGCCATGCGGCAGAACCGCTTGAACGGGCGAGCCCTAGAGGCAATAGTCCGCGGCCTTTTCTGGAACCGCCCCATGGTCACGTTCGATAAATCCCGGCTGCCTTCGCGTCATGTCACCGAAGGGCCCAGCCGCGCCCCGCATCGCTCTTATTTCTATGCGATGGGGCTGACCGAGGCCGAGATCCATCAGCCCTTTGTGGGCGTGGCGAGCTGCTGGAACGAAGCGGCGCCCTGCAACATCGCCCTGATGCGCCAGGCCCAGTCGGCCAAGAAGGGCGTCAAGGAAGCCGGCGGCACGCCGCGCGAATTCTGCACCATCACCGTCACCGACGGCATCGCCATGGGGCATGAGGGTATGAAGTCCTCCCTGGTCTCGCGGGAAGTGATCGCCGATTCCGTCGAACTCACCATGCGCGGCCATTGCTATGACGCCTTGGTTGGGTTGGCCGGCTGCGACAAGTCTCTGCCGGGCATGATGATGGCGATGCTGCGCCTCAACGTCCCGTCGGTGTTCCTCTATGGCGGCTCGATCATGCCGGGCCATTTCGAGGGCCGCGACGTCACGGTCGTCGATGTGTTCGAGGGCGTGGGCCAGTATTCGGCCGGCAAGATGAGCGATGAACGGCTCTGCGCGCTGGAGAAGGTCGCGTGCCCCGGGGCAGGC
>DATKPL010000422.1:0-10152 GCA_035524155.1 Rhizomicrobium sp. | reverse complement strand
TCCTCCAGGGCGATGGAAATCTTCCAGCCATTCGGGGTGGGCCAGTAATAGAGCTCTATGGGCTTGGCCGCCTTCTTTGCGGGCTTTTTCACAGCCTTTTTCGAGGATTTCTTGGCAGCTTTCTTCGTTTTGCGGCGGGTGGCCATAGACAACTCCGGATGGGTTCGGAGCCATCGTGTCATCTTTCGCGGGTGCGCTCTAGCGCATCATCCGCAATCCCCGCCTGCGAAGCTGCCCTTGTTGGTGAAGAGGATATCTGGCTTGGGGTCTAAAAAGGGCTTGGCCGCGGACCCCAAAGAGCGAAACACCCTTAAGCCCGCGGCCATAACCTTTGCCCAGGAAGTCCCCCGAAAGGGACCTCCGGGAAGTCAAATTGACCTGAGGTCAATCAGACTTATTTCTTCCTCTTCTTCTTGGAGGCCTTCTTCTTCGTGGCCTTCTTGGCCTTTTTCTTCGCAGCCATGATCAACTCCTCTATCGTTTGTTCGGGTCAGAGCGACTCAGGTCACCCCCCAAAACACGAAGAATATGAAAGACTTGCATTTAAAAATGCAACTCCACCCGGCCTTTTCCGGGAAGGTCGATTCAAGCGAATGCACAAAACCCCTATTTTCATTGGACTAAATGCATCATTCCGTACACGGATGGACTTTTCGCGATTTTGCGGGTGATTTGGCTGCTTCTGGCCGATTTGCGCATTTTTGCACGAATCACCCTTCAGTCGGGCAAATTGAGTCGCGCCTTGAGTGCCGCATTGACCTGCGCCGGGTTTGCCTTGCCACCCGTTTCTTTCATCACCTGACCGACGAACCATGACGCGAGCTTCGGTTTCGCCTTCACCTCTTCGACCTTGTCGGGGTTCGCGGCGATCACTTTCTCGATCGCCGCATCGATCGCGCCGGTGTCGGTGACCTGGCGCAACCCACGCGCTTCCACCAATGCGCGCGGATCGCCGCCTTCGCTCCACACGATATCGAGCAAGTCCTTGGCGATCTTGCCGGAGATCGTGCCGTCGGAAATCATGGCGATGTTGGCGTTGTTCGCCGCCGCGGTGACCGGCACCTGCACAATGGACAGGCCATCGTGGTTCAGCCGCCCCAAGATTTCGTTGTTGAGCCAGTTGGCCGCCGCCTTGGCGTCCACACCCTTGGACAAGGCTTCGTAATAATCCGCGAGCTCGCGTTCGGCGACCAGGACGGAGGCGTCATAGGCCGACAGCCCCATCGTCATGAAGCGCGATTTCTTCTCATCCGGCAGTTCGGGCAGGGATTTTTTGATCTCTTCCACCCACTTGGCGTCCAATTCCAGCGGCAGAAGGTCGGGATCGGGGAAGTAGCGATAGTCGTGCGCCTCTTCCTTGGAGCGCATGGAGCGGGTTTCGCCCGCTTTGGAGTCGAACAGCCGGGTTTCCTGCCTGATGGTGCCGCCGCCCTCGATGATCTCGATCTGGCGGCGCGCCTCATACTCCACCGCCTGGGCGATGAAGCGCATGGAATTGACGTTCTTGATCTCGCAGCGTGTGCCTAAGTGCTTGAAATCACCGCTGTCGCGGAATTTTTCATAGCCGCCGATCCGGCAAACCGAGACATTGACGTCGGCGCGCATCGAGCCTTCGTCCATGTTGCCGTCGCAGGTGCCCAGATACCGCACAATCGCCCGAAGCTTGCGCAGGAAGGCGGCCGCTTCTTCCGAAGTGCGCATATGCGGCTTGGTGACGATCTCCATCAGGGCGATGCCTGACCGGTTGAGATCCACAAAACTCGAGTCTGGATGCTGGTCGTGCAGGCTCTTGCCCGCGTCCTGCTCCAGATGCAGCCGCTCGATCCCCACTTTGCGGCTTTCGCCGTCCTTGAGGTCGATGGTGACTTCGCCCTCGCCCACGATGGGATTCTTGTACTGGCTGATCTGATAGCCCTGGGGCAGATCGGGGTAGAAATAATTCTTGCGGTCGAAAATGCTGGTGAGATTGATCGCGGCTTTCAGGCCCAGGCCGGTGCGGACCGCCTGCTCCACGCATTTCTCATTGATCACCGGCAACATGCCCGGCATGCCGGCATCGATGAACGAAACCTGGGCGTTGGGCTCAGCGCCGAATTCGGTCGAGGCGCCGGAGAACAGCTTGGACTTGGACAGAACCTGGGCATGGACCTCCATGCCGATCACGATTTCCCAATCGCCGGTCTGGCCCTTGATGAGCTTGGATGCATTATTTGTCTGGGGCGCGTTCATGCCGCCCTCCACCAATTGGCCGGCTTGTGGATAAAATTCGCGGCTTCTTCGATCGCCTTGCCGGCGCGCAGGATGGTGCCTTCGTCGAAAACCTTGCCGATCAGCTGCAAACCCAGCGGCAGGCCGTTATCCGAAAGGCCCGCGGGCACCGAAAGGCCCGGCAAGCCCGCCAGGTTGACGGTCACGGTGAAGACGTCCTGCAGATACATCGAGACCGGATCGGAGGTCTTTTCGCCCACGCCAAAGGCCGGCCCGGGGGTTGCGGGGGTGAGCAGCACGTCGCATGTCTCATAGGCCCGCTCGAAGTCGCGCTTGATCAGGGTGCGCAGCTTCTGGGCGCGGGCATAATAAGCGTCATAGTAACCCGCCGAGAGCACATAGGTGCCGATCATGATGCGGCGCTGCACCTCCGCGCCGAAGCCTTCGCCCCTGCTCTTTTCATAGAGATCGGTGATGTCGGACACGCCCTTGGCGCGATGGCCGAAGCGCACGCCGTCATAGCGCGCCAGGTTGGACGACGCCTCGGCGGGGGCGACGATGTAATAGGTCGGCAGCGCATATTTGGTGTGGGGCAGCGAGACTTCCACGATCTCCGCGCCTTGCGCCTTCAGCCAGGCCGCGCCCTTCTCCCACAGCGCGCTGACTTCGGCGGGGGCGCCGTCGATGCGGTATTCCTTGGGGATGCCCACGCGCAGGCCCTTGATCCCGCCTTCCATCTGCTTTTCGTAATCGGGCACGGGGATATCCACGCTGGTGGAATCCTTTGGGTCCACGCTGGCCATGGAAGTGAGCAGGATGGCGGCATCCCTCACCGTCTTGGTCATGGGGCCGGCCTGGTCCAGCGACGAGGCGAACGCGACGATACCGAAACGCGAGCAGCGGCCATAGGTGGGCTTGATGCCGACGGTGCCGGTGACGGCAGCAGGCTGGCGGATCGAGCCGCCGGTGTCGGTGCCGGTGGCGGCCAGGCACAGATCGCCCGCAACCGCCGCGGCCGAACCGCCCGACGAACCGCCCGGCACCAGGTTGGAATTGCTGTTCCGGGCGCGCCAGGGATTGAAGACGGGGCCTGCCGCGCTGGTCTCGTTCGACGAGCCCATGGCGAATTCGTCCATGTTGGTCTTGCCCAGCATCACCGCGCCGGCGTTCCAGAGATTCTGGGTGACGGTGGATTCGTAAGGCGGCACGAAGTTGGACAGGATCCTGCTGCCCGCCGTGGTGCGCACCCCCTTGGTGCAAAACAGATCCTTGATCGCCAGCGGCAGGCCCTCCAGCGGGCGCGCCTCGCCGTGCTTGATCTTGAGATCGGATGCCTGGGCCATTTCGACGGCGCGGTCCGGCGTCTCGGTGACAAAGGCGTTGAGGCCCCGCGCCTCGGCCACCGCCTTGATCAGGGCGTCGGTCAATTCGCGCGAGGAAATGGTCTTGGCCTTCAAGGCGTCGCGCGCCTGGGCCAAAGTAAAGGCGGAAAGCGACGACGGCAGGCTCATTCCACCACCTTGGGCACGACAAAGAAATTCTCTTCGCTCTCGGGCGCGTTGCGCATCAGGCCGTCGGCGACATTGCCGTCGCTGACCTCGTCCTTGCGCCATCTCAGCTTCTGCGCCACCACCGAGGTCATGGCGGGCACGCCTTCGACCTTCACTTCGTTCAGCATCTCCACCCACTGGAAGATGCCGTTGAGCTCGGCCACCATGGGTTCGAGCCGCTCCTCGGCCACTTTGATGCGGGCCAGTCTGGCGATGCGTCGCACGGTGTCCTTGTCGACGGACATGGGAGGCGTTCCGGTCTGTTAGAAAAGCGGGGGCTTTGCTAGCAATCAGAGGCAGGACTGGCAAGGAAAAGGGGGGACAGCGTGGCGGTGACGGAGCTTGACCGCCTTGCGCTGGAAGCGGGGAAGCGGCTTCTGGGCCTGGATCTGGGGGAAAAGACCATCGGTCTGGCCCTGTCCGACCGGCTTTTGACGGTCGCCACCCCCATGGAAACCCTGAAACGGGGCAAGTTCGCCCAGGATGCCGCCCGGCTGGACATTATAATAAGTGAGCAGGGCGTGGGCGGCCTGGTGGTGGGCCTACCCCTCAATATGGACGGGTCGGATGGACCCTCGGCCCAATCGGCCCGCGCCTTCGCCCGCAACTGGGCGGCGCATAGCCCGCTCCCCTTGGTTCTGTGGGACGAACGGCTTTCCACCGTGGCGGTTACGCGCACGCTGATCGAGGCCGATGCCTCGCGCAAACGTCGCAGTGAAGTTGTAGACAGGATGGCGGCCGCCTACATCCTGCAAGGCGCGCTGGATCGGTTGCGTCATCTGAGGTCGTAATGAGTGGTCCTAAGTCCCCGGCGCGTTTTCGTTGGTTGCCCCCCGCCTTGCGTCCGCCCGTGGCAATGACCTGGCGGCAGGAACATACCTTTCTTCTGGTGGGCGCGGCGGCGCTGTTTGCCGGTTACGACATGAATGTCTTCACCCTGGCGACACCGCAGATCCAGGCGAGCCTCCATATTCCCGAAGACAGGCTCACCGCGATCGTTGCGTATTTCCGCCTGGCAGCCGTGATCTCACTGATCATCGCAGCAGCAGCCGATCTGGTAGGCCGCAGGCGTCTTTTGCTTATAACCATTCTGGGCCAGGCGGTGGCGACCCTGGCCACCGGTCTTGTCGTCAACGATGTGCAGTTTCTATGGGCGCAATTCTTCACCCGCATGTTCGGCTATGCCGAGGAGATTCTCTGTTTCGTAGTGGTGGCCGAAGAAATTGCGGCGCATGCGCGCGGCTGGGCAGCCGGCACGCTCAGCGCCATGGAATATTGGGGCGCCGGCGTGGCATCCCTGATTTTCGCCGCCATCACTATCCTGCCGTTCGGCTGGCGTTCGATGTATGTGATCGGCGCGCTGCCGCTGTTCCTGGTGGCCTATCTGCGCCGCCAATTGCCCGAGACCACGCGCTTTGCCGCGCAGGCCGAAATTCTCAAGACCCGCAGCAAATTCCAGGACACGATGATCCTGTTGCGCGACTTGGTTCGCGAATACCCCGGCCGCATCGCCGCCATCCTGATTGGGGTCGGTGCATTCGGCTTCGGCATTGTTTCGGCCAGCATCCTGTCCGCCAAATATCTGCAAAGCGTCGAAGGCTATTCGCCCAGCCAGGTCACCATGCTATTCGTGCCGGGCGGACTGGTCGCGCTCGCGCTCACCATCCTGGTGGGAAAGCTCAGCGACCGGATCGGGCGCCGCATGGTGCTGGCCGGCATTGTCGCAATCGGGGCCGCAGGCTTCTATCTCTTTTACAGCGGTGTTTCGGGCTGGGTGTTGGCGCCCTTATGGTCCATCTCCTTCTTCGCCTATTTTTCGGGTGAAGCACTCCTGACCGGATTTGCCGCCGAGATCGTGCCCACGCGCTATCGCGCCACCCTGTCGGGCCTGCGCTATCTGGTCGAGATCATCACGGGCAGCGTGGCTCTGATTCTGGAGGGGCGGCTTTATGATCGCTTCCACGGTCATGGCCCCGCCGTGCAGGCGCTCCTGATTGCCATGCCCATCACCCTGATCGCGCTGTTTTTCCTGCCTGAGCCGGCGGGCAAAACCCTGGAAGAAATGGCTGGATAATCTGAACCCAATAGCCCGCGGTCGAGACGCATCTCTTATTGCGACTTTAAGAATCCACCGCTATAAGCCCCCCTTTAATGACATCTGCGGTCCACCACCCGATCCTGAACACCAACCATCTGTTGGGGATCGAAGGTCTTTCCGTGGCCGAGGCCACCGCCCTGCTCGACCTGGGCGAATCCTATGTGGCGCAGAGCCGGGCTAGCGACAAGAAAGCCGCGGTTCTGAAGGGCCGCACTCTCATCAACCTGTTTTTCGAGGCCTCCACCCGTACCCAGTCGAGCTTCGAACTGGCGGGCAAGCGGCTGGGCGCCGATGTCCTCAACATGTCGGTCAAGACCTCGTCCGTCTCCAAGGGCGAGACCCTGATCGACACCGCTTCGACCCTCAATGCCATGCGCCCCGACATTCTGGTGGTACGCCATCAGGACTCCGGCGCGGCCGAACTTCTGTCCCGCAAGCTGGATTGCAGCGTGGTCAATGCCGGCGACGGTGCGCACGAACATCCCACCCAGGCGCTCTTGGACGCGCTCACCATTCGCCGCAGACTGGGCCGTATCGAAGGCCTGACGGTGGCGATCTGCGGCGACATCCTGCATTCGCGGGTGGCGCGCTCGAACATCCGCCTTCTCTCCATGCTGGGCGCGCGGGTGCGACTGATCGCGCCCAAGACCCTGCTCCCCACCCAAGCGGAGCGCTTCGGCGTCGAGATCTTCACCGACATGCGGGCCGGCCTTCAGGGCGTCGATATCGTGATGATGCTGCGCCTGCAGCTGGAGCGCATGACGGGCGCCTTCGTCCCCTCGTCCCGCGAATATTTCCGCTTCTATGGGCTGGACCGCGAGAAACTTGCCGCCGCCAAGCCGGGCGCGCTGGTCATGCATCCCGGTCCCATGAACCGCGGCGTGGAGATTTCCTCCGACATTGCCGACGATTTGGAAGTCAGCGTGATCGCCGAACAGGTCGAGATGGGCGTCGCCATCCGCATGGCGGTGCTGGACGCCCTCGCGCGAGGCATGTCATGACCGCGAGCCATGGCAAACAGGGCCGCATCGCCTTCCGCAACGCCCGGCTGATCGATCCGGCTTCCGGCTTGGACGTCAAAGGCGGGCTCCTGGTCGAGAATGGCAAGATCGCCGATATCGGGCCGCGCCTGTTCAACGATGCCGAGCCGCGCGATCCCGAAGTGATCGACTGCCGGGGCCTTGTCTTGGCGCCCGGCCTGATCGATTGCCGCGTCTTCACCGGCGAGCCGGGCAGCGAGCATCGCGAGACCTTGGCTTCGGCCAGCGAAGCGGCGGCGGCGGGCGGCGTCACCACCATGGTCACCATGCCCAACACCAATCCGGTGATCGACGAGCCGTCGCTGGTGGATTTCATCCGCCGCCGCGCCCAGGCCACCGCCAAGGTGCGCGTCGCGCCCATGGCCGCGCTCACACGTGGCCTGAAAGGCGAAGTGATGACCGAGATCGGGCTTCTGAAGGAAGCCGGCGCCATTGCGTTCACTGACGGCGACCGCTCCATCGCCAATGCGCGGGTGATGCGCCGCGCGTTGTCCTATGCCGCCACCTTCGACGCGCTGGCGGTTGGCCATGCCGAGGACCCGGAGCTGGTCGAAGGCACAGCCATCACCGAAAGCGAATTCGCCACCCGCATGGGGCTGCCCGCCGCACCGGCGCTGGCGGAAGCGATCATGGTCGAGCGCGACATCCGCCTGGTCGAACTGACGGGCGCGCGCTATCACTTCGGCCAGATTTCCACGCGCGCGGCGCTGGATGCGATCTCCGCCGCCAAGGCGCGCGGGCTTCCCATCACCTGCGGCGTCGCGGCCCATCACCTTCTGCTCAATGAACTGGATGTGGGCGCCTATTACACCTTCCGCAAAGTGAAGCCGCCGCTGCGCTCAGAGGCCGACCGCGCCGCCATGGTGGAAGGCGTGGCGTCGGGCGCCATCGATGTGATCGTTTCCAGCCATGAGCCGCAAGGCGCCGACACAAAACGCCAGACCTTCGCCTCGGCCGCCTTCGGTGCGGTGGGATTGGAGACGCTGCTGCCCGCCGCGCTCAATCTGCATCACAACGGCCAAGCCGGCCTGTCCCATGTCCTGGCGGCGCTCACCACCGCCCCGGCGCGAATTTTCGGCCTCAAGGGCGGCACCCTGGCCAAAGGCGCGCCCGCCGATCTGGTGCTGATCGACGCCGATCATCCCTTTGTGCTGGAAGAGAAGATGCTGCATTCGCGCGCCCGCAACACGGCTTTCGAAGGCCGCAAATTCCAGGGCTGGGCGGTGATGACGTTCGTGGACGGCGAGAAGGTATTCTCTCGTAATTGATTTACCCCATCTGGCAGCTGCCCAATCCCGTGTTTGCGCCCTACGCTGGCGCTAGCGCGGGGAAGAAAGCCTATGCCCGCTTTTGACGCCGGAAGCGGTGACACATTCGCAAAATCACCTTATCGTCCTGCGCGATGATCGGACCCATTCCCCTTGCCTTTGTGCTGGAAGCCTTGGCCATCGGCTATCTTTTGGGCTCGATCCCGTTCGGCCTGGTGTTCGCCTACGTCTCCGGCGCAGGCGATGTGCGCAAGATCGGCTCAGGCAATATCGGCGCCACCAATGTGCTGCGCACCGGCAAGAAATGGGCGGCGGCGGCGACCTTGTTGTGCGACGGCCTGAAGGGCGCGGTGGCGGTGTTGTTCGTGCGCGCCTATCTGCCGCCGGGATGCGAAATTTTTGCGGCCCTGGCGGCTGTGTTGGGTCACATCTATCCCATTTGGCTGAAGTTCAAGGGCGGCAAGGGCGTGGCCACCTTCATCGGCATCACCACCGCGCTTTATTGGCCGGTGGGCCTGCTGGTCGCGGGCACATGGCTATTGGCGGCCTTCGTCTGGCGCATCTCATCGCTCTCGGCCCTGATCGCGATCGCGCTGTCGGCGGTCTATTTTTACGTGCTGGGCCATCAAGAATATGCACCCCTGGCCGCGCTGCTGGCGGTGCTGATCTTCTACATGCATCGGGAAAATATCCGCCGCCTGTTCGCGGGCGCCGAACCGCGCATCGGCCGCGCCAAATAGCAATGACATTGCGGCAGGAAAAACTCGATTGGCTGCGCCTGGCGCGCACCGCCGAAGTCGGCCCGGCAACCTTCGCGCAATTGATCGCCCGCTTCGGCGCCGCTTCGCGCGCCTTGGAGGAATTGCCACGGCTGGCCCAACGCGGCGGCGGCAAGAATTTCGTGCCTGCCAACCTGGACGATATTGCGCGAGAGCTCGATCAATTGGAGAAGGCCGGCGGGAAACTGATCCGCTCCTGCGATGAAGATTTCCCGGAGGGCCTGGCGGCGCTCAGTCCGCCGCCGCCCCTGATTTCAGTTCTGGGCAACCTGCCCCGCAAGGATATGATCGCCATTGTCGGGGCACGCAACGCCTCGGCCCTGGCGCGCAAATTCGCCAATACGCTGGCGCGCGAGTTGGGCGAAGCCGGATTGGCGGTGGTCTCGGGGCTGGCGCGCGGCATCGATTCTGCCGCGCATGAGGCATCGCTCGAACACGGCACAGTCGCCGTCGTGGCGGGCGGTGTGGACGTGGTCTATCCGCCGGAAAATGAAACACTCTACCGCGCCATCGCCGAGCGAGGCGCGGTGATTTCCGAAATGCCATTCGGTGAAGCACCCCAGGCGCGCCATTTCCCCCGCCGCAATCGGCTGATCTCGGGTCTTTCGCGCGGCGTGGTGGTGGTCGAAGCCGCGGAACGCTCCGGCTCGCTGATCACCGCCAATTATGCCTTGGAACAGGGGCGCGAGATTTTCGCCGTGCCCGGCTCGCCGCTCGATCCGCGCGCCAGGGGCGCCAACCGGCTGATCCGTGAAGGCGCCACTTTGATTGAAAGCGCCGGCGATGTGTTGGCCGTTCTGGGCCCAATCCTGGACCGGACATTCCACGCACCCGAAGCCGCGCCATCGCCCGCGCCACAAATGGAACTTGGGCTGGAGCGGGAAGCCGACCATGTGCGCCGCAAAGTCGAGGAGGCCTTGGGTGCCTCGCCCATCGAAATGGACGAGTTGATCCGCCAGACCGGAGCCGAGCCGTCCGTTGTGCAGACAGTGATTCTGGAACTGGAATTGGCCGGACGTTGCCGCCGCCATCCTGGAAATCGGGTGAGTTGGGCGGCCTGACCACGCCTCGACGCAAAAAAATTTCTTGGACTTTTGCGTGGCCCCGTTCCCGGGCCGGCCCGGGAGCCCCATTTTTCCGCCATCTCTGCCGGAAAAGCGGCTCCGGCCGGCCCCCGCGAGGGGCACAACTTATGAGATATTAAAACGC
>DATKPL010000421.1:0-13137 GCA_035524155.1 Rhizomicrobium sp. | reverse complement strand
GCGAAACTTCCGATCTTTTTGCCGCCGCACGGTCGCTTCCGCCCCTGAAATCGGGCGACCTTGTGGCGATCCAGTCGGCCGGCGCCTATGGCGCGGTGATGGCGTCGTCTTATAACGCCCGGCCGCCTGCGCCGGAGGTCTTGGTCAAGGGCCAGGAATGGAGCATTGTTCGGTCCCGATTGAGCCATGACGAACTCATTGCCCAGGACCGCATCCCCGGCTGGCTGGCGGACTGATCCGCCTTCCCAGGCGCGGGTGACGCGCGCCATTTCCCTTGCCCGTTTTGTCCTGGTGCTGGAGCGGGTGATGCCCGCGCTGTGGCCGGCCATCGGTATTGTGGGACTTTATTTCGCCGCCGCTTTGTTCGGCCTGTTCCTGGTCATTCCCTGGCTTCTGCAAGCGCTGCTCCTGGCCGCTGCCATCACCGCCGCCGGCCTGGCGCTGGAGAACGGCCTCTGCCGTGTGCATTGGCCCAGCGAACAGGATGCCGCGCGCAAGCTGGAGCGCGACAGCGCGCTGGCCCATCGCCCCATCTCCGAAGCCGATGACCGGATTCTGGCGGGGAGCAACGATCCTCTGGCGATGGAGTTGTGGGCTCGCCATCAGGCCCGCACCTTGCCGGACCGCCTGCATGTGGCGTGGCCCAACCCGGATTTCGACTCCCACGATCCCTATCGCCTGCATTTGGTGCTGCTGATCCTGCTGGTGGCCAGCCTGATCGTGGCGCGCGGCGATTGGCGGGCGCGGCTGGCGGGCGCCTTCGACAGCGGCGCCGCCGCCGGCGTGAGCCTGGATGCCTGGGTCGATCCGCCGCCCTATACCGGCTTGGCTCCCGTCTATCTGCCGGCGGGCGAAAAACGGATCGTCACCGTGCCGGTCGGCTCGGTCCTCAATCTGCGCGCCCATGGCGCCAGCCATGCTCCCGGCGTCTCGATCGGCGACATGCATCCGCCGCGTTTCACGGGCGAGGCCGGCGAATATGCCGCGACCGCCAGGCTCACCCACGATGCGCGCGTGCGGGTGCAGGCCAGCGGCCACCGCATCGGGTCATGGACCATCGGCGTCATCCCCGATCATCTGCCGGTAATCGCTTTCACCGCGCCGCCGTCAGTTACCGAGCGCGATGCGGTGAAATTCGCCTTCAAGGCCAGCGACGATTATGGCGTGGCGTCCGCGCGGGTGGTGATAAAACCGCATGGCAGAAGCGGCGCGCCCCTGGTCGTGGACCTGCCGCTGGCGCCCGCCAAGACGGTGGCGGAAACGAGCTATTCCGATCTCACCGGCCATCCTTATGCGGGCCTGATGGTGGATGCACATCTGGAAGCACGCGATGGCGCGGGCCAGGTGGGCGTGAGCAAGACCGTCACCTTCCGGCTGCCGCAGCGTGTCTTCACCGATCCCTTGGCGCGCGCCTTGATCGAGCAGCGCCAGGCGCTGGCCACCAGCGTGGACCGTGCCGGACGGCGCACCGTGGCCGAGATGCTCAACGCGCTCACCATCGCGCCGGACAAATTCTATGCCGACCAGCCCAATGTCTATACCGGCATCCGCGCCGCCTATTGGGGCGTGCGCACTGCCCATTCGCAGGACGATGTCACCCATGTCGAGAATCTGCTCTGGCAGATCGCGATCTCGATCGAACAGAAAGGCATGCTGGCGGCGGCCAATTCCTTGCGTGAATTGCAGGCCCTGATCACCGCGGCACTGGCCGCGCATGCGCCGCAAGAGGTGATCGACCAGCTTTTGCAGCGCTATGACCAGGCCATGCAGCGCTATATGGAAGCGCTGGCGCAGAATTCGGGCAAAAGCGCGCAACAACCTCAGGCCAGCGATCCCAACATCAAGAATATCAGCCCCAGCGATCTGGAGCAGATGATGAAGGCGATCCAGCAATTGGCGGCCAGCGGCAATCGCGAGGCGGCAGCCCAGATGCTGGCGGCGTTGCAGAACATGCTGGAGAATATGCAGATCGCCAAAAGCAATTCCGGCAACGGCCAGGGCGGTGACCAGCAGAACAGCGAACTCAATCAGGCGATCCAGCAATATGGCGAGTTGATGGGCCAGCAGCGCGCGCTGATGGACAAGACCTTGCGCCAGCAACAGGGCAATGGCGATCCCAGGGATGGTGGCGCGCAAGGCCTGGCCAAGCAGCAGGATCAACTGCGCCAGAAGCTCAATCAGGCAATGCAGAAGCTGGGCAAGCGCGGCGAAGCGCTGGGCAAAGCCGGTCAGGCGATGGATCAGGCGCAGAAATCGCTCAGCGGCAAGGATCTTTCCAACGCCAGCAATGCCGAAAACAATGCGCTGCAGGAATTGCGCAAGGGCGCCGATGCGCTGGCCAAGGAAATGCAGAATGGCACGAACAGCCAACAGACCGGCAAGGAAGATCCGCTGGGCCGCGGACAGACCGGCCCCGGCAACATGGTCAAGCTTCCCGACGCCAATGATCTGGCGCGGGCGCGCGACATTCTTCAGGAATTGCGCCGCCGCGCCGGCCAGCGTTTCCGCCCGCAGCAGGAACTGGACTATCTCGACCGGTTGCTGAAAGAGTTTTAAACCACGCCGATATAGGGCAGGCCGCGATGACGGCCCGCATCGTCCATGCCGTAGCCGATCACGAATTGATCGCGGATCACAAAGCCCACATGGTCGGCCCTCGCCACGGCATCGCTGCGCTGCTTGTCGAGCAAGACTGCCACCCGCACGCTCGCCGCGCCCGCCGCTTCGATCAGGGATCGCGCCTTGGCGATGGTGCGCCCGGCATCCAGCACGCCATCGATGATCAGCACGTGGCGTCCGGCGATCTGCTCGGACGGTCCTGCGATCATCGAGATCGCGCCGGCCACGCGCTTGTCGCCATAGGAGCGCAGCCAGAGCATTTCGACATCGAGCTCCAATCCTTCCCATGACAAGGCGCGGATCAGGTCGGCGGCGAAAACGAAGCCGCCCACCAGGATCGGCATGGCGATGTCGGGCTTGAGGGGAGCGGCGGCGATCTCGGCGCCCAGCGCGCGAACCCGCCCTGCGATCTGTTCGGCGGTGAAGAGCGCGGGCGGCCTGGTGTCAGCCATTGGGCGAGAAACGCACTTCCAGATGGCTGGCGGCGGCCGGCGGGCTGGAAAGCCTTGTAAGGAAAGCGGCCGACTGACCGGGCTTCAAGGTCTGCACATTGGGGGTGAAGTTCCAATGATAGAGTTCGTGATTGGCGGCGTCGCTCAAGGTCACCCGCACGCTTTGCGGCACCGGCAATTCGCGGTCGCCGTCATTGACGATGGTGCCGGTCACGGCCAGCACCACCTGACCGTCCTCGCTCTCGCGATGATAATCGACATGGGCGAAGTCGATGCCGCGGTTGTTCACTTTCAATCCCAGGCTGGAATAGACACCGGCCGATTGCGGCCAGATCATCGCGATCTCCTGGCGGTATTTGACGGCGGAATAGCCGATCACCAGCACCACCGCGATCAGCGCGATCCAGCCGGCGGCCACGCCCAGAAGCGCGCCCCAGGCGATGGGCTCCCGCTCGATAGCGGGCGCCGCCTCGCCCCGGGGTGCGAAAGCGCCGATACGGGAGAAGACAGGCTCCTCATCGGCGCCGGTGCCGGTTTGCGGCTCCGGCGTGCGTTGGGGCTGAGGCTCCGGCGTAATGACCGCGACATCCGGTTCCGGCGCGGCCAAGGGCCCTTGCTGATGCCAGACATGGCTGCACTTCGCGCAACGCACCATGCGGCCGTCGGGCGGGAATTTCGCGTCGTCGGCCTGGTAACGCGTGCCACAGGCAGGACAGGTGAGAATCATGCGGCTTTATCGACGATTCGCGAGCGAAAATAGGGGGCACGCCGGATGACCGCAAGGCGGACCGCGGGTTATGGTTCACCCATGGTTCGTTTTGAAAATGTGGGCATGCGTTATGGCTCCGGGCCCGAAGTGCTGCGCGACGTCACTTTTGTGCTGGAAGGCGGCTCTTTCACCTTCCTCACCGGGCTATCGGGTGCAGGCAAAAGCACGCTTCTGAAGCTGATTTATCTGGCCGAGCCGCCGTCGCGCGGCCTGATCACCCTGTTCAACCAGGACCTCGCCACCGCCACAAGGCGTGACTTGCCGCCGCTCCGCCGCAGGATTGGCGTGGTATTCCAGGATTTCCGCCTGCTCGACCATCTGTCGGCTTATGACAATGTGGCGCTGCCGCTCCGGCTGGCGGGACGCCAGGACGATGATTACGCCCATGACGTGAAGGAGCTTCTCTCCTGGGTTGGCCTGGGCGACCGGATGCAGGCGCGCCCGCCCACGCTCTCGGGCGGCGAGCAGCAGCGTGTCGCCATCGCCCGCGCCGTGGTGGCAAGGCCCGATCTTCTGATCGCCGACGAACCCACCGGCAATGTCGATCCCGAAATGGGCGCGCGGCTGATCCGCCTGTTCGCCGAACTGAACCGGCTGGGCACCACCGTCCTGATCGCCACCCATGACCGCGCCCTGATCGAAGCCACCCGAGCGCGGGAGATGCGCCTGGTGGATGGGCGGCTGGTGGAATTGCGTACGCCTGTGAGCGCGGCATCATGAGTTCTTTGGCATGAGAGAGACCAGCACCATCCTGCCGCGCGACAAAGGTGCGGCGCCCCTGGATTTCGTGATCGCGGTGATGGCGTTCCTGGCTGCGCTGGCCTTGGGCGCCTCGTTGATCGCCGACCGCGCGACGGAAGGATGGCGTCACGGCTTGGCCGGAAAAATCACCGTGCAAGTGCTGCCGCCGGAAACCAACAATGCGCAACAGATTCTCAATCGGGAAACCGACGCCGCGGTGCGCCTGCTGCGCGCCACCCCGGGCATTGCCCATGCCGCGCCCCTGTCGCAAGCCGAACTCGATGCGTTGGTCGCGCCCTGGGTGGGCAAAGGCGGATTGACCGCCGATATTCCCCTGCCGCGCCTGATCGATGCTTCGCTGGTGCCGGGCGCCGATGTCGATGTGGCGGGCGTGACGGCCCAGCTCAAGCGTGTGGCGCCGCACGCGATCCTGGACGATCATCGCAGCTGGATCGCGCGCCTCTCGGCGATCGCCGACACAGTGCGCTATTCGGCTTATATCGTGCTGCTCCTGATCGCGGGCGCGACGGCCGCCGCGGTATCTTTCGCCACCCGCGCAGGGCTTGCGGCGCATCACGAGATGGTGGCGCTGCTGCATCAGATGGGCGCGCGCGCCGGTTTCATCGCCGGCACGGTGGAACGGCATTATTTTCTTTCCGCGCTGGGCGCAGCCTTCCTGGGCACCTTGATGGCGGCGCTGCTGTTCCTGACTGCCGGAGGGCTGGAACATTTTGGCGTCGAAGCCGTGCCATTCCTGCCCCCGTTACTGCTCACCTGGACGGAAATGGCGTGGCTGATCGCGGTTCCGGCGGCAGCGGCGCTGATCGCCTGGGCCACGGCGCGCATATCTGTGCTTTCCGTGGTTCGTGCTATTTACTGATCATGCGCGGTTTCCTTGTGGCGATGCTGCTGATCGCCCTGGCCTATGGGCTGGGCTTTGTCGCTTTCGTTTCACTTTTGCCCAAGACGCCGGCCGATCTCAGTGCGGCGGACGGCATTGTCGTGCTTACCGGCGGCGATACACGGCTTGATCGCGCCGATGCGTTGCTGGAGAGCGGGGTCGGCAAACGGCTTCTGATCAGCGGCGTGGATCAGGCCACCACCAAGGAGACATTGAAGCATCTCATCCATGCCGGCCCGCGCTTCGACTGCTGTGCCGATCTGGGCTATGCGGCGGAAGATACGCGCGGCAACGCCCAGGAAGCCGCGGATTGGGCGCGCATACATCACCTCCATCGCCTAATCCTGGTCACGGCGCGCTATCACATGCCGCGGTCGCTGGAGGAATTCTCGGCCGCGATGCCAAGCGTGCAATTTCTGCCCTATCCGGTTGAGCAGGAGAGCATCAATCTCGCCGATTGGTGGGACCATCCGCGCACGATTTTCCTTCTCCATCGCGAATATGCGAAATATCTGGTCAGCCTGATCACCACCCGCATGGCCAGAGCGTGACATGACAAACGTCGTGACGCTGCTTCGCTCGGCTTTGTTCATGGCCTGGTTTCTTCTTCTTACCGCGGTGATGGCGATCATTTTCCTGCCGCTTCTGGCCGTGCCCCGCAAAGCCACGGTGTGGATGGCGCGGTATTGGGCGCGCGCGACATTGTGGGGGTTGAAGATTTTTGCCGGGCTGGATGCGCGCCGGATCGGCGAACCGCCCAAGGGCGGCGTGCTGGTGGCCTCCAAGCATATGAGCATGTGGGACACGCTGGCGCTTTACCTGGCGCTGGAAGATCCCGCCATCGTGCTGAAGCGCGAATTGCTGCGCATCCCTTTTTACGGCTGGTATCTCAACAAGGCGGCCGCGATTGCCATCGATCGCAGCGCCGGCGCCGACGCACTGAGAAGCATGGTCCGGGCCGCAGAGAAAGTTCTGGCCGAAGGACGTCCAATCCTGATTTTCCCCGAAGGCACGCGCAAAAAACCGGGCGCGCCTCCCGATTACAAGCCGGGCGTGGCAGGCCTCTATAATCAGCTGACTGTCGCCTGCGTGCCGGTGGCCCTGGATTCCGGACGCTTCTGGCAGGGCTTCTGGAAATATCCCGGCACCGTCACCCTTCAATTCCTGCCGCCGATCCCGGCAGGCCTGAAAAGGCGGGAATTCATGGCTGAGCTTCAGGCACGAATCGAAGCCTCCACAAACAAGCTCTTAGAAAGTTAATCCAGCCACTGGAACAATTCGTGAACACAAGCCATATTATCGTGGTGGTGGCGCGGCCTCCGCGTTTGTGGTTTTTAGGGTTCCATGCAGGACATTTCCCGCCAGATCTGGGACATGAAATACCGCTTCAAGGCGGCTGACGGCACGCCGGTGGATCACGATGTGGCCGACAGCTGGGCGCGCGTGGCCATGAGCCTGGCGATGGCGGAAGCGCCCGAGAAGCGGATGGAGGCGGGCGCCGCCTTCGCCCATGCGCTCACCGATCACAAATTCCTCCCCGCCGGGCGCATCCTGGCCGGCGCCGGCACCGGCCGCAGCGTCACCCTCTTCAATTGCTTTGTGATGGGAACGATTCCCGATTCGATGGAGGGAATTTTCTCTGCCCTGCGCGAAGCCGCGCTCACGCTCCAGCAAGGCGGCGGCATCGGGTACGACTTTTCCACCCTGCGTCCGCGTGGCGCACCGGTGGCGGGCGTGGGCGCGGATGCCTCGGGCCCCGTCTCCTTCATGGAAGTATGGGATGCGATGTGCCGCACCATCATGAGCGCGGGCTCGCGGCGCGGCGCCATGATGGCGACGCTCGCCTGCGATCATCCCGACATCGAGACTTTCATCGAAGCCAAGCGCATTTCCGGCCGGCTGTCCAATTTCAATCTCTCGATCCTTGTGAGCGATGCCTTCATGCAGGCGGTGGCCGATGATGCCGATTGGCCGCTGCAGTTTCAGGGGCGCATCTATCGCACGGTAAGGGCGCAGACCTTGTGGGACCAGATCATGCGCTCGACCTATGATTACGCCGAGCCGGGCGTGATCTTCATCGACCGCATCAACGAACAGAACAATCTTTCCTATTGCGAGACCATTTCGGCCACCAACCCGTGCGGCGAGCAGCCTTTGCCGCCTTATGGCGCCTGCCTGCTGGGTTCGATCAATCTGGCCAAGCTGGTGAAAAACCCCTTCGCGAATGACGCCCATCTCGACCTGGAGGCGCTGGCCGAACTGACCGCGACCGCCGTGCGCATGCTGGACAATGCGATCGACGTGTCGCGTTTCCCGCTGGAAGTGCAGCAACAGGAAGCGCAGGCCAAGCGCCGCATCGGGCTGGGTGTCACCGGACTTGCGGATGCGCTGATCTTCTGCCGCGCCCGTTACGGTTCGGCCGAAAGCGTGGCGTTGATCCAGAGCTGGCTTTCGACCTTGAGCATTGCCGCCTATCGCGCCTCGGCGGCGCTGGCGCGCGAGAAGGGCGCATTTCCCCTGTTCGACGCCCAGGAATATCTGGCGCGCCCGCACATCGAGGCGTTGCCGGAAGATATTCGCGCGGATATCCGCGCCCACGGCATCCGCAATGCGCTGCTCACTTCGATTGCACCCACCGGCACCATTTCGCTGTTTGCGGGCAATGTCTCCTCCGGTGTCGAGCCGGTCTTTGCCTATTCCTATACTCGCAAGGTGCTGCAGCCCGATGGCAGCAGGCGCGAGGAAACGGTCGAGGACTACGCTATCACCGCGTTCCGCACCCGCTTCGGCCAGGATGCCGCCTTGCCGGATTATTTCGTCAATGCCCAGACCCTGAAGCCCGAGGATCACTTGGCGGTGCAAGCGGCGGCGCAGCCTTTCATCGACAGCGCCATTTCCAAGACCATCAATGTGCCGGCCTCGATTTCCTTCGAAGCCTTCAAGGACGTCTATCTGGCGGCCTACAAAGCCGGCTGCAAAGGCTGCACCACCTATCGCCCCAATGACGTGACGGGCTCGGTTCTGTCCATCAACGAGCCGGCCGCCTTGCCCGCCGAGGCGATCATGCCCAGCGACGAGCCGGAATTGCCCCTGCCGCTGCCCGCGCCCCGCGAAGAACGCGGCGGCGTGATCTATATGACCAGGCCGCTCGACCGGCCGGACGCGCTGATGGGGCGCACCTACAAGATCAAATGGCTGGAAAGCGATCACGCCTTCTACATCACCATCAATGATGTCGAGAAAGACGGGCGGCGGCGGCCGTTCGAGGTGTTCATCAACTCCAAGAATATGGAAGCCTATGCCTGGGCCCTGGCGCTGACGCGGATGATCTCGGCGGTATTCCGGCGCGGCGGCGACGTCTCCTTCGTGGTGGATGAATTGAAGGCCATTTTCGACCCGCGCGGCGGCCAGTGGATGGGCGGGCGCTATGTGCCCTCGCTCCTGGCGGCCATCGGCGAAGTGATCGAGCGCCACATGATCGAGATCGGGTTCTTGAGTTCCCGCGACCTCAGGCCCATTCCCGCCGCCGTGCAGTTGCCGCGCGAAGGCGTGCCCGCCCATTTCTGCCCCCGTTGCGGCGAAGCCAGCTTTGTGAAATTGGAAGGCTGCGATTCTTGCTTATCTTGCGGTTATTCGAAATGTGGCTGATTTTTCGTGGTCGCGCGGCCGGACGGAAAACCGGCTTCCACTTTTCCTGGCCGCGCTCCGTGTGCGGCTGATCCCTTGAAACTGACATACGCGAGCCGGTTCTGGCTTTATGCGCCGCTGGCGCTGTTTCTTGTGTTGGCTGCCGGGGCGATGGGCCATTGGTGGGTGGCGGCGGGCGCGCTCGACAACAAGCTCAAGGCGATGAACGGCCATCAGGCGATCCCCGGCGTGACGATCTCCTGGAATACCCAGACCATTTCCGGCTTTCCCTTCAACCTGGATGTCGTGTTCGACAATCTTCAGGTCCATGCCGAGGCGCCGCGCGGGGCCCTCGTCTGGCATAGCGACCGCTTCGCGTTGCACGCCCTGGCCTATGGCCGCCCCCAATTTATTTTCGAGGCCGCGGGTCAGCAGGATCTGGCCTGGAGCGACGCGGACAATGTGCGCCATCATCTCGACTTTCTTCCGGCCAGCCTGCGCGCCAGCTCCATCGCCGACAAGAACGGATTGACGCGTTTCGATCTCGACCTGGTGGGCGCAAGCGGCAAGGACAGCGATGGCACGGCTTTCAGCGTGGGACGCGCCCAGCTTCATATGCGCCGCGATCCCAAAAGCGATGCACTGGACCTGATGCAGAGCGCGGTGGAAGTGAAGGCGTCCGCCACGCCGTTCGGCGATCATATCCAGACCCTCGAAGTTTACAGCCAAGTCACCCAGGGCTCGGCCTTTGCCCGCCTTTTGAATGGCCGCGCCGGCTGGATGGACGCGATCATGGCGTGGCGGCAGCAAAAGGGCGACATCACCCATGACCGGCTGCACATCCAGTCCAGCGCCATGACCGTGGACAAGATGGATGCCAGTCTGGAGCCGGGCCTGCGCGCCCTGCTGTTCCCGTTTTACTGATCAGCCAGTACTTTTTTTGGTCGCGCGTCCGGACGGAAAACCGATCGCATGCTGACGCATGCTCTCACTTTTCCTGGCCGTCGCTCCTATCGCGCCCGAAATTCGGCGCCGCCGAATCCTGGCCGATATCCACGATCGAGCGGCGAATGGCGCGGGTGCGGGTGAAAAGATCAAACAGCAACTGGCCGTTGCCGTCACGAACCGCGCGTTGAAGCAGACTCAGATCCTCGTTGAAGCGGCCCAGCACTTCCAGCACCGCTTCGCGATTGTTGAGGAACACATCGCGCCACATGGTGGGATCGGACGCGGCGATGCGCGTGAAATCCCGGAAACCGCCGGCGGAGAATTTGATCACTTCGCCTTCCGTGACCTTTTCCAGGTCGTGCGCGGTGCCCACGATATTGTAGGCGATCAGGTGCGGCACATGGCTGGTCATGGCCAGCACCAAATCGTGATGGGCGGCATCCATCACCTCGACCTGGCTGCCACAGGTCTCCCAGAATGTTTTCAACTTCGCCAGGGCGCCGGCATCCGCACCAGCTGCCGGCGTGATGATGCACCAGCGATGCTCAAACAGGCTGGCAAAACCGGCATCGGGGCCCGATTGCTCGGTGCCGGCGATGGGATGGGCGGGAAGAAAATTAACGCCCTGGGGCAGGAAGGGCGCCACATCGCGGATCACCGCGCTTTTGACCGAACCGACATCGGAGAGAATCGCGCCGGGCACGAGATGAGGAGCAATCGCGGCGGCCAATTCCTTGTAGCTCCCGACCGGCGAACACAGGATCACCAGATCCGCATCCTTCACCGCTTCGGCGGGCGTCGAGGCGATGGCGGCAAGCTCCAGTTCGGCAGCACGTTTGCGTACGCTTTCGCTGATGTCGTAGCCGGTGATGCGTTCCGCCAGATTGTGGCGCTTGACGGCATGGGCCAGGGACGAGCCGATCAGACCAAGGCCGATCAGGGTGACATGCTTGAACATCAGCGCGCCATGAATTCGCTAAGCGCTTCGACCACGCGCCGGTTCGCCTCTTCGGTGCCGATAGTAAGGCGCAAGGCGTCGGGCAGTCCGTAATTGGCCACCGCGCGCAGGATCAGCCCCTTGGCACTGAGGAAAGCGTCGGCCTCGCGTGCGTTCTTCTTGCCCTTGGGAAACTGGATCAGGATGAAATTGGCCACGCTTTCATTCACCGTCAGGCCCAGCTTGCGGATTTCCCCGGTGAGATAATTCTTCCATTCCTCGTTATGAGCGACCGAGCGCTCGAGGTGGGCGCGGTCGCGCACTGCCGCCGCCCCTGTATGCTGCTGCATCATCGAGACATTGAAGGGTCCGCGGATGCGGTTCAGCACATCGCAGACCGCGGCCGGCGCATAAGTCCAGCCGATCCGCATGCCCGCCAGGCCGTAGATTTTCGAGAAGGTGCGCGTCATCACCACATTGGGATAGTTCGAGACCATCTCGATGCCGGCTTCATAGTCGTTCTTGCGCACATATTCGCTATAAGCGGCGTCGATCACCAACAGCGCATGGGGCGGAAGGCCTGCCTGCAGGCGGCGCATTTCCTGATGGCTGATATAAGAGCCGGTGGGATTGTTGGGATTGGCGATGAACAACATACGGGTCTTGTCGGTGACGCGCTTCAGCGCCGCATCAACATCGAAGCGCAGATCGGGATCGGGAATCTCGACCGGCGTCGCGCTGTTGGCCAAAGTGGCGATCTTGTAAACGATGAAATCATGCTCGCTGAACAGCACCTCGTCGCCGGGCCTGAGATAGGCGTTCGCCAGCATGGTGAGAAGCGCGTCGGACCCTTCGCCGGAGGCGACGATGCGCGCGGGATCCAGCCCATGCACTTCGGCAATCGCTTCGCGCAGGACCTGGGCGCTGCCTTCGGGGTAGATGTGAAGATCATGCGACGCCTTGGCCAGGGCCTCGACCGTCTTGGCGCTTGGGCCCAGCGGCGTCTCATTGGACGAAAGCTTGATCGGGTCTTTCACCCCGGCCACGGCGGCGCGCCCGCCCACATAAGGCGTGATCTCCAGGATGCCGGGTTTGGGCGTGGGCTGCATTTAAAGGGGTCCGGAAAAGGGCGCTATTGATAGTGGCAGGGCTCGCCAAAAGCAAAGCGGATCACCACTTTGTTGACAGGGAGGCACCACCACCGTAGCAACGCCGTTAAGAGCAGGACGCATGACCGAAACGGCAGACCCGCATTTCTTAAGGCCGCTCAGCGCGCCCAAAGCCGATGCCGGCAAGGCGATGAGCTTTGGCCCCGACAAGCCGCTCAAGTTGGATTGCGGCAAGAGCCTGTCGCCTTTTTCCATTGCCTATATGACCTATGGCACGCTGAACGCGGCCAAAAGCAATGCCATCCTGGTCTGCCATGCGCTGACCGGCGATCAGTTCGTGGCCTCGGAACATCCCGTCACCGGCAAGCCCGGATGGTGGGGCATGATGGTGGGACCTGGCCGCCCGATCGACACCGACCGCTTCTTCGTGATCTGCGCCAATGTCATGGGCGGCTGCATGGGCACCACGGGACCGGCGTCCACCGATCCCGCGACGGGCAAGCCGTTCGGTCTGGATTTTCCGCTGGTCACGGTGCGCGACATGGTGCGCGCCCAGGCCATGCTGCTGGATGCGCTGGGCATCGAGACATTGCTGATGGTGATCGGCGGCTCGATGGGCGGCATGCAGGTGCTGCAATGGGCAGCGTCCTACCCTGAGCGCGTGCGCGCCGCCGTGCCGATCGCCTGCGCTGCGCGCCATTCCGCCCAGAACATCGCCTTCCACGAAGTAGGCCGCCAGGCGATCATGGCCGATCCCGACTGGAAGGGCGGCGAGTATCAGCTGCACAGCACGCGGCCCTCGAAAGGCCTGGCGGTGGCGCGCATGGCCGCGCATATCACTTATCTGTCCGAAGCCGCGCTGCAGCGGAAATTCGGCCGCAATCTGCAGAACCGCGACGCCCTGTCGTTCCAGTTCGCGCCCGATTTCCAGATCGAATCCTATCTGCATCACCAGGGCATGAGTTTTGTCGATCGTTTCGACGCCAACTCGTATCTCTACATCACACGGGCGATGGATTATTTCGATCTGGCGG
>DATKPL010000420.1:0-4688 GCA_035524155.1 Rhizomicrobium sp. | reverse complement strand
TGCTCGCCGCCGCCGGCAGCCTGGGCAATGCGCGAAGCGGCCTGGTCCTCGGCGACATCGCCCGGTTCCAGCCGGGCAATGGTGATTTCGCCGATGCCCGCTTCCGCCAGTTGCGCGACGTCTTCGGCCGACAACACCCGGCCTTTGCGGAACGAGAGTGCGCCGGCCCGCACGCCATGCGCGAGGATCGCGCCGGCTGCTTCGGTCACAGGAGATCGTCCAAACTGCATGAGGCTAATGTAGGACTTCTGGAGCGGTTTCGAAATTGGCGGTATCTCCGCCCGGATGGGCTAAACCGGTCATCTTGCCAACGGGATGGCCGCGCTAGCGGATGGCCCGAGCCCTGAATTAAGCCATCGCCGCCATGCGGGGCAGGTGCATGCGCGCCCTGAGCCCGCCCGACGGCCGGTTTTCCAGCACGATGGCACCGCCATGACCTTCGGCGATGGCCTTGGCCAGGGTAAGCCCCAGCCCGGTGCCGCCGGTTGCCGCATTGCGCGAGCTTTCCAGCCGCACAAAAGGCTCGAACACGCGCACCCGGTCGTCTTCGGCAATACCGGGGCCGTCATCCTCGATCACGATGTCGTAGCCGTCGCTGCTGTTCCTGATCTGCACATCGGCCTTGCTGCCATAGGCGACCGCATTCTCGACCAGATTGCGCACGGCGCGGCGGATTTCATTGGGCCGGCAACTGACCGGCGCGGGGGCATGGTTCTGCCAGGTCACCGGCTCGCCCAGATCGTCGAGATCGGCGCACAGGCTTTCCACCAAGGCCGACAGGTCCACATTGCGCTTGGCTTCGCCGCTGGCGCCGCGCGCGGCCGCCAGCACCTGCTCGGTGAGGTCCTGCAATTCGTCCAGATTCTGCTGCAGGCCTTCGCGCAATTCCTCTTCCTGCACGAATTCCAGGTTGATGCGCATGGCGGTGATGGGGGTGCGCAGATCATGGCCCACCGCAGAAAGCAAGTGGCGCTGGCTTTCCATGGTGCGCGTCACCTTGTCGGTCATGCGGTTGAAGGCAATGGCCGCGTTCCGCACGTCGTCGGGGCCCTTTTCTTCCACATGCGGCGCCGAACCGCCCCGCGCCACCACCGAGGCGGCGGTGGTGAGATCGTAAAGCGGGCGCGCCACCCGGCGGGCCATCAGGGCGGCCGCCGTCGAGGCCATCAGGATCGCCACCAGCGCGGCGACGATGATTTCCACCGGCAGGGGCGGGGGCGTGCGCAGGAACACCGCCGACAATTTGTTGTGATGATCGAGGGGGATCACCAGCCGGAACGCTTCGGAAGCCATGTCCGCGTCATGCGGCAGGAGCTGTTCGGGGATGGCATGGGGCGATTCATGCAACTGGACCTTCACCGGACCGAAGCGCGCCTGGGGCGGCAGCGCGGCCGACAGTCTCTGGGCGAAGCGCGTTTCCTCGTCGTCCATCGGCTGGTTGACCACCGCATCGCCTTCGGGCAGTTCGGTGAACTGCCAGATGCGCGAGCTCATGGTCTTCATGATCACGTCGCGCGAGGCCGGCGGAATGGTGGCGAGCGTGGTGGCCACGGCGACGGCGCGGTCCACCACGCGCTCGGTCAGCGAGGTTTCGTTCTGCAGCTCGTTGCTGTGTTCAAACCACCAGGCGACCGCGAAGTTCGAGATCACCAGCGCGGCGGCCGTCACCGCGATCAGCTGCACCACCAGAGTGCGAGGCCAGAACTTGAGTTTCACGCCGCTTCCGGCTCCATCGCGAAAATGTAGCCGCCTCCCCAGACCGTTTTAATATAGCGCGGATTCTTGGGGTCGGGCTCGATTTTCTTGCGCAAACGCGAGACATGGTTATCGATCGAGCGGTCGAACAGGTCGGCGTCGCGGCCCTTGGTGAGGTCCAGAAGCTGGTTTCGGGTCAGCGCGATCTTGGGCCGCTCCAGAAGCGCGGTGAGAAGCCGGAATTCGCCCGACGACAGGGGCAGCGCCACGCCGTCCTGGCCGATCAATTCGCGCTGGCCGGTATCGAGCGTCCAATCGCCGAAACGGATGCGCTCGGCCCCCGGCGGCTTTTGCCGTGGCGGCAAGGCCTGGGTGCGGCGAAGCACGGCGGTGACACGGGCGATCAATTCGCGGGGAGAGAAGGGCTTGGCGATGTAATCGTCGGCGCCCATTTCCAGCCCGATGATGCGGTCCACTTCCTCGCCCCGGGCGGTGAGCAGGATCACGGGAATCTGCGAGGTCTCGCGGATCGAGCGGCAAAGGCTCAACCCGTCTTCGCCAGGCATCATGATGTCCAGTACGATCAGGTCGATCGCCGCACCCTTGAGCACCTTGCGGGCGGCTGCGGAATCGGGCGCGGTCGTGGCGCGATAGCCATGCTCGCGCAGATAACGCGCCAACGGCTCACGGATGTCGCGGGCATCCTCGACCAGGAGGATGTGCGGCTTGGCCTCTTCCTTGTTCATGGAGTGCAATTTTGTCGTCACCGCGCGGGCCCTTGCAAACAAGGATTTGTCGCAAATCCTGTCAACACCGCAAAGTCTCAGTCATTTGCGCCAAAATCGAAAGCGCAATCTCGGCCGGACTGCGCGCGCCGATGGGAAGGCCCACCGGCCCATGGATGCGGGCCAAGGCTTCGGGCGAAAAGCCCTTGGCCGAAAGCCGCTCCAGCCGGGCGGCATGGGTCTTCTTGGAGCCCAGCGCGCCCACGTAAAAAGCATCCGAAGCGAGGGCCGCTTCCAGCGCCGGATCATCGATCTTGGGGTCGTGGGCCAGAACCACCAGCGCGGAACGCGGACCGAGCGGCGTCTTGGCCAGCGCCCGGTCGGGCCAGTCGTGACTGAGATTCATCCCGGGAAATCGTGCTTCGGTGGCGAAGGCTGTCCGCGGATCGATCACCCGGACCGCATAACCCGCCATCGCCGCCATTGCCGCCAGCGGTTGGGCGATATGGACCGCGCCCACCAGCACGAGTTCCAAAGGCGGGTTGTGCACTTCCAGAAACCAGGTCTGGCCTTCCACTTCGGCGTCACCGCTGGCATCGGCGCGAGCGGCGGCGCGGGCCGCCTGGCCCAGCGGACTGTCGTCGCGGGAGGGATCGATCAGGCGTTCTTCATCGCCCGCCAGCGCCCGGACCCAGGGCCTGGACGCGTCGCTTACCAGCCTGTCGAGAAACTCGCGCTTCATTCCTGGACGGGCTCGACCAGGATCTTGATGCGGCCGCCGCACGCCAGGCCCACATCCCAGGCCTGCTGGTCGGTGACGCCGAATTCCAATGCGCGATTCTTGCCGTCCTGGATGGCCTGAAGCGCGGCCTCGATCACGGCACCCTCCACGCAGCCGCCCGAGACCGAGCCCAGGAATGCGCCATCGCTGCGGACCGCGATCTGGCTTCCGGCGGGGCGGGGGGCCGAACCCCAGGTCTTGATCACCGTCCCCAGCGCCACCTTGTGACCTTCGGTCAGCCACGCCGAGGCTTTCTGCAGTTCTTCGCTCATAGGCAAAGTTTCAGCCGCGCGGGGTCAAAGCACAAGTCGGCTTTATGAACGGGACGCCGATTGATTTCCGCAAATCCGGCTTCTAAGCAGAGGGGAGACTTTCGGGGATTTACCATGCGCGCACTGCTTGCTCCTGTCCTTGCCGTTTTTGTTGTCACGTTTGCAAGCGGCTGTGCGCTGGCGGCCAGCGGTCCCCAGACCGGACTGCCGGTCGAAACCATCACGATCGACACCAAGGCCGGGCCCCATCCCTTCAAGGTGGAAATCGCCGCCGACGACCAGAGCCGCGAGACCGGGCTGATGTTCCGCAAGACCATGGCGCCCGATGCCGGCATGCTGTTCGATTTCCATGAACCACAGGATGTGAGCTTCTGGATGGAGAACACCATCCTGCCGCTGGACATGTTGTTCGTGCGCGCCGACGGCACCATTGCCCGCGTCAAGGAAAATGCCACGCCCTATTCGCGCGAAACCATCCCCTCGGGCGAGCCGGTGCAGTTCGTGATCGAGCTGAATGCCGGGCGCGCCCAGGCCCTGGGCATCAAGGCGGGCGGGCATGTCCACGCCCCGGAAATCGCGCCAAAGCGGCACTGATTTGGCTGCGGTTGCCCAGGCCCGGCGCAGCGTGTATGGGAGCCCCGAGAGACAGACGGAGCGTAGCGCAGCCTGGTAGCGCATCTGCTTTGGGAGCAGAGGGTCGCGTGTTCGAATCACGCCGCTCCGACCATCCCCGTTTTTGTTTGCGAGCGAAGCGAGCTTACAAAAACGGAGGACCGCTTCGAGCCTGCAAAGCAGGCGAGGGCGGTAGGATGGAAAGTGTGGTAGAAGTTTTTTGGGAGAAGTCATGCGCGCGCGCATCTACAAGCCGGCCAAGAATGCGATGCAGTCGGGCAGGGCCCGCACGAAATTGTGGCTCCTGGAATATGAGCCCGAGACGGCGCGCGTGCCCGATCCCCTGATGGGCTGGACCAGCTCCAACGACATGCGCCAGCAAGTGGCGCTGGAGTTCGACACGCGCGAGGAAGCGGTCGCCTATGCGGAAAAGCACGCCATTCCGTACCAGGTGTTCGAGCCGCATGCCCCCAAGCCCAGACCTAAGGCCTATTCCGACAATTTCCGCTTCGACCGCAAGGTGCCCTGGTCGCACTGAGGCGGGGCTTGCGGGCTCTGTCATTTCCGCGCAAGCGGGAATCCAGAGCCTGTTGGTTTGATCGC
>DATKPL010000419.1:0-2747 GCA_035524155.1 Rhizomicrobium sp. | reverse complement strand
TCCCGCCATTGATGTGGATGGTTTCGCCGGTGACATAGGCGGCTTCTTCGGAGGCCAGATAGACCACGGCGGCGGCGATTTCTTCGGGCTTGCCCATGCGGGCCAGGGGGATTCGGGTGGCGATAGCCTCTTTCTGCTGGTCGGTCAGCACATCGGTCATCGCGGTCTGGATGAAGCCGGGCGCGACCGCATTGACCGTGATGTTGCGGGACGCGACTTCCGCGGCGAGGCTCTTGGTCATGCCGATCAGGCCGGCCTTGGCCGCGGCATAATTGCCCTGGCCGGGATTGCCAGTCGCACCCACGATCGAGGTGATCTGGACGATGCGGCCCCAGCGCTTCTTCATCATGCCCCGCAGGACCGCGCGCGACAGGCGGAAGGCGGCGGTGAGATTGACCTGGATCACCTGATCCCACTCGTCGTCCTTCATGCGCATGAAGAGATTGTCGCGGGTGATGCCGGCATTGTTGATCAGAATGTCGATGGGCGCGCTGGCGGCAGCTTCCGCCGCCTTGGGCAGCGCCTCGATCGACGCGGCATCGGACAGGTTGGCTGGAGCGATGAAAGCGCGGTCGCCAAGTTCGGCTTTGAGTTTTTCCAAAGCTTCCGCGCGGGTGCCAGAAAGCACCACGGCGGCTCCCTGAGCGTGCAGCGCCTTGGCGATGGCGCCACCGATGCCACCGGATGCTCCCGTCACGAGAGCAGTCTTTCCTGTCAGGTCAAACATCATAAGCCTTTCGCGAAAGCTTCGATTTCTGCCGGCGTATCCAATCCGATCGCCTGAATATCCTTGTCGATGCGGCGCATCATGCCGGTCAAAACCTTGTTGCCGCCCATCTCGACGCTGGTATCCACGCCCAGACCTTTCAGGGCCAGCATGCTTTCGCGCCAGCGCACCCGGTTGGTCACCTGTTCCACCAAAAGTCGGCGCACCGTTTCCGGATCGGACGCTTCCTGTGCCGTGACATTCGCCAGCACCGGCACCGCGAGCGGACGCATATTCACTTTCGCCAACGCCTCGGCCATCGCATCGGCAGCCGGTTGCATCAACGGGCAATGGAACGGCGCGGACACCGAAAGCGGGATGGCGCGCTTGACGCCCTTGGCCTTGGCGATATCGGGCACGCGATCTATTGCCACCTTGGCGCCAGACAGCACCACCTGGCCGGGAGCATTGTCATTCGCCACCACGCAGACATCATCGCCCGCGGCTTCCTTGGCCACCGCTTCGGCGACCTCGATATCGGCGCCGATCAAGGCGGTCATCGCGCCCTCGCCTACCGGCACGGCCGCCTGCATCGCCTGGCCGCGCGTCTTCAACAGGCGCGCCGTGTCGGCCAGCGAGAACGCACCCGCAGCCGAAAGCGCGGAATATTCGCCCAACGAGTGACCGGCCACCAGGCGCGCATGCCGCGCGATGTCCATGCCCGCTTCCTTCTGCAGCACGCGGATCACCGCGATGGAAAACGCCATGATCGCGGGCTGGGCATTTTCCGTCAGCGTAAGGTCGCTTTCCGGTCCTTCCCACATGAGGGCGGAGAGTTTCTGCGACAGCGCGTCATCCACTTCCTGGAATAGTTCGCGCGCGGGAATAAAGGCATCGGCCAAGGCCTTGCCCATGCCGACGGCCTGGCTGCCTTGTCCGGGGAACAGGAATGCGCGAGTCATGATGGGCGAGACAAATCAACTGCGCCTGGAGGTGTCAAGCGGGGCCAGACCGAGCGGATTGGTTGGCGCGAGCTTGCCCATGCTGATGCGATCCTCCACCGCATACCCCAGGCTTTGGTAGAATGCAGTGACGGCTTGATTGGTGCCCCGCACCTGCAAATTGATTTTCACGCAACCCAGCGACCAGAGCCGCTTCTCCGCCTCATGGATCAGCGCCGCGCCCACGCCCTGGTGCCGATGCGACTTCGACACAGCCACCCGATAGAGCCAACCGCGATGGCCGTCGTAACCGGCCATCACGCTTCCGATCACCCGCTCACCTTCCAGCGCCAGAAGGAAGAGTTCGGGATGTTCCGATGCCTTGGCGGCGATGGAAATTCCTGCGTAATCCCGCGGCGGATCGTCGGGAAAGACATTTTCCCATAGCGCCTTCACCCCGGCGAAATTTTTCTCTTCGTAAGGCGCGATCGCAAAGCTCATGGCTTCGCCGTCCGAAAGAAGACGCGTCCGATCGCGATGGTCGCAAACCCCGCAAATACCAGCATGGCCGACAGCAGGCTCATGCCCAACGTGTAGGTTCCGGTCTGGTCCTTCAGCCACCCCATCAGGGTGGGGCCGAAGAAGCCGCCCAGGTTGGAAAAGGAATTCAGCAGCGCCAAGCCGCCCGCCGCCGCCATGCCGCGAAGTATTTGCGTGGGAAAGGTCCAGAACACCGCCAGCGCCCCATAGATGCCCGCCGCCGCGACACAGAAACTGATCATCACCAAAAGCGCACCATGCAGCAGCACTGCGCCCAGAAGGCCCAGCGCGCCGGCGAAACACGCGCCCGCCACATGCCAGGTGCGTTCCTTCCTGCGGTCGCTGGAAATGCCCAGCGCCACCATCGCGATCATGCTGGCGACGTAAGGCAACGCCACCAGGAAGCCGGTCTCGAAATTGGAGAAACCCAGCGCCTTGATCATCTGTGGCATCCAGAGGCCCATGCCATAGAGTCCAATGACAATGGAGAAATCCGGCAGGATGAAAACCCAGATACGCTTGTCCGCGATCATCTCCCAAAAGCCGTGCAGCGTATCGAG
>DATKPL010000418.1:0-2330 GCA_035524155.1 Rhizomicrobium sp. | reverse complement strand
GCCCGCGCCCAGATGATGGGCGGCGTCAAAGGAGAAGCGCTGGGAAATCTCTATCATTGGCCGGGCTTGTGACGGCTCCCCTTCTTTCCGTCAAGGATTGGGGCGCGACAGTCTGGCGTGCGCCAAATATTGCGCGCGCGTAAGCCTCATGCTAACTGGCTCGCGCGCGGCTGAAGTGACTCGCGCATTTCGAGATTTAGTCAATATAATCAAACTCTTGAATGAGAGCCGGCGGGCAGATGGCAACATCGGCGCGTTCGGTCCCATGAGGCGAAAGTGGCGAGCGAGAAGGCTCACGAAACCGGATTGGCAGGCCGTTACGCCAATGCCGTGTTCGAGCTGGCCCAGGAACAGGGCAAAGCGGACCGGGTTGCCAAGGATTTTGCGGCCCTCAAGACCGTAATCGCCGAAAGCCCGGAATTCGCCCGGCTGGTGAAATCCCCCCTCTTTAGCCATGAGGACCAGGCCCGCGCCTTGAAGCCCGCGCTGGCGGCGATGGGCGTCGATGCGTTGACCACAAAGTTCTTGCTCACCCTTACCGGCAAGCGCCGCCTGATGGCGCTGGACCATGTGATTGCCGCCTATGACCGGCTGATGGCCCGCCTCAAGGGCGAGGTTCAGGCCGAAGTCATCTCCGCCCATGCCCTCAGCACCGCCCAGACCGCGGAGCTCAAATCCGTTCTGAAAAGCAAACTCGGCCGCGAGCCGCGCCTCAACACCAAGGTCGATCCCACATTGCTGGGCGGCCTGGTGGTGAAAGTGGGTTCGCGCATGATCGATTCGTCCCTGCGCACCAAATTGGCCGGCCTGCGCGCCGCCATGCGCGGCCAATAAAAGGAAAGATGAAGATGGATATCCGTCCCGCAGAAATTTCCGCCATCCTGAAGCGCGAAATCCAGAATTTCGGCTCCGACGCGCAGGTGAGCGAAGTCGGCCAGGTGCTGTCGGTGGGCGACGGCATCGCCCGCGTCTATGGCCTGGACAATGTGCAGGCCGGCGAGATGGTCGAGTTTCCCGGCGGCATCAAGGGCATGGCGCTGAATCTGGAAAGCGACAATGTCGGCTGCGTGATTTTCGGCTCCGACGCCACCATCAAGGAAGGCGACACCGTCAAGCGCACCGGCGCCATCGTCGAAGTGCCGGTCGGCAAGGGCCTGCTCGGCCGCGTGGTCGATCCCCTGGGCAATCCCATCGACGGCAAGGGCGAACTCACCAATGTCGCCGAACGCCGCCGCGTGGACGTGAAGGCGCCCGGCATCATCCCGCGCAAATCGGTGCATGAGCCGGTGCAGACCGGCCTCAAGGCCATCGACACACTCATCCCAATCGGCCGCGGCCAGCGCGAGCTGATCATCGGCGACCGCCAGACCGGCAAGACCGCCGTCGCCATCGACGCCATCATCAACCAGAAGGCCGTCAACGCCGGCACCGATGAAAAGGCCAAGCTCTATTGCATCTATGTCGCGATCGGGCAGAAGCGCTCGACCGTGGCGCAGATCGTCAAGACCTTGGCCGATGCGGGCGCGCTGGAATACACCATCATCGTCACCGCCACTGCGTCTGAGCCCGCGCCGCTGCAATTCCTGGCGCCGTTCGCCGGCTGCGCCATGGGCGAATGGTTCCGCGACAATGGCATGCATGCCCTGATCATCTATGACGACCTCTCCAAGCAGGCCGTCGCCTACCGTCAGATGTCGCTGTTGCTGCGCCGTCCGCCGGGCCGTGAAGCTTATCCGGGCGACGTCTTCTATCTGCACAGCCGCCTGCTCGAGCGCGCCGCCAAGCTCAACGAGGATAACGGCGCCGGTTCGCTGACGGCGTTGCCGGTGATTGAAACCCAGGCGAACGACGTCTCGGCCTACATCCCGACCAACGTGATCTCGATCACCGACGGCCAGATCTTCCTCGAAACCGACCTGTTCTATCAGGGCATTCGCCCTGCGGTGAATGTCGGTATCTCGGTGTCGCGCGTGGGTTCGTCGGCACAGATCAAGGCGATGAAAACCGTCGCCGGCCCGATCAAGGGCGAACTGGCCCAGTATCGCGAAATGGCCGCGTTTGCGAAATTCGGCTCCGACCTCGATGCGGCCACCCAGCGCATGCTGGCCCGCGGCGAGCGCCTGACCGAGCTTTTGAAGCAGCCGCAGTACGCGCCGCTGAAGGTCGAGGAGCAGGTGGCCGTGATCTACGGCGGCACCCGCGGCTACCTCGACCGCGTGGCCACCGCCGACGTGCAGCGCTGGGAGCGCGAGCTGCTCGGCTTCCTGCACTCCAAGCACCAGGACGTGCTGGACGAGATCCGCACGAAGAAGGACCTGGGCCCGGTGGAA
>DATKPL010000417.1:0-2638 GCA_035524155.1 Rhizomicrobium sp. | reverse complement strand
CATCAGGTCCACCACATTGACCACGCGGATCCTGATGTCGGGCTGTTCGCGTCGAAGCAAATCCACCGCGGCCAAAGTTTCCAGCGTGGGCACGTCACCGCAACAGGCCATCACCACATCGGGCGCGCGCTCTTTATCGTCCTTGGCGTTGTCGTTGCTGGCCCAATCCCACATGCCGATGCCTTCGCTGCAATGCTTGATGGCCGCATCCATCGAAAGCCATTGCAGCTCGGGCTGCTTGCCCGCGACGATCACATTGATGCGGGCCCAGCTTTTCAGGCAATGGTCGGCGACGCAGAGGAGCGTGTTGGCGTCGGGCGGGAAATAGGCGCGCACCGTGTCCGCCTTCTTGTTGATCACATAGTCGATGAAGCCGGGGTCCTGATGGCTAAAACCGTTATGGTCCTGGCGCCAGACATGGGAGGTGAGAAGGTAATTGAGCGAGGCGATGGGCTGGCGCCATTCCGTCTCGCGCGAGGATTTCAGCCATTTGGCATGCTGGTTGACCATCGAATCGACGATGTGGATGAAAGCCTCGTAGCAGGAGAAAAAGCCGTGGCGGCCGGTCAGCAGGTAACCCTCCAGCCAGCCCTGGCAGGTGTGTTCGCTGAGGATCTCCATCACCCGGCCGCGCGGCGCGAGGTGTTCGTCATAGGAATAGATCGGCTCTTCCCAGGTGCGGGGGCTGGCGTCGAACACCGCCATCAGCCGGTTGGAGTCGGTCTCGTCGGGGCCGAAGATGCGGAAATTCCTGTCCTGCTCGCTGTTCTTCAGCGTGTCGCGGAGATAGCAGGCCAGGACCTTGGTGGATTCCGCCGTCTCCGTGCCCGGCTTTTTGACGGTCACGGCATATTGGGTGTGATCGGGGACGCGCAACGGCTGTTTCAAAGCGCCGCCATTGGCATGGGGATTGTCGCTCATCCGCCGCGTTCCCTTGGGCGCGAGTGCGGCGATGTCTTCCTTCAATTTGCCCGCGGCGTCGAACAATTCGTCCGGGCGATAGCTCTTCATCCAATGTTCGAGCAGTTGCAGATGACCGGGCTTGTCCAGGGCGAAAGGCACCTGGTGGGCGCGCCAGAAGCCTTCGGTCTTGAGCCCGTCCACTGTCTTGGGGCAGGTCCAGCCTTTGGGCGTGCGCAAGACGATCATCGGCCAGATGGCGCGTTCCTCATCCTTGCCGGCGCGGGCCTTTTTCTGGATGGCGGCGATGATGTCGAAGGCCTGGTCCAGCGCCGCGGCCATCTTGGGATGCATGGTTTTGGGATCGTCGCCTTCGACGAATATGGGCTGATAGCCATAGCCTTTCATCAGCGCTTCCAGTTCCGGATTGGGAATGCGCGCCAGGATGGTGGGGTTGGCGATCTTGTAGCCGTTGAGGTGCAGCACCGGCAGCACCGCGCCGTCTCGCGCCGCGTCGATGAATTTGTTGCCATGCCATGCGGTGGCAAGCGGCCCGGTTTCGGCCTCGCCGTCGCCCACCACGCAGGCCACCACCAGATCGGGATTGTCGAACGCCGCGCCGAACGCGTGGGCCAGGGAATAGCCCAGCTCGCCCCCTTCATGGATCGAGCCCGGCGTTTCCGGCGCGGTGTGGCTGGGAATGCCGCCGGGAAAGGAAAATTGCTTGAACAGCCGTGCCATGCCGGCTTCGTCCTGGCTCACTTGCGGATAGCGTTCGGAATAGGTGCCCTCGAGATAGGCATTCGCCACCACGCCCGGCGCGCCATGGCCCGGTCCGGCGATGAACAGCATGTCGGTGTCGCGCTGGCGAATGATGCGGTTCAGATGCACATAGACGAAATTGAGTCCCGGCACCGTGCCCCAATGACCCAACAGGCGCGGCTTGGTGTCTTCCTTCTTCAGCGGCTGGCGCAAAAGCGGGTTGGCCAAAAGATAAACCTGGCCCACGGACAGGTAATTCGCCGCGCGCCACCAGGCGTCCATGCGGTCGAGTTCTTGCGTGGAAAGCGGCATGCTGGCCATGGGTCATCCTATTCGTGCCGACAGTCCGCCCAACCGCCAGCATAGCGGGCGGCGGCATCGCGCCTCAAGCCCGAGATTAGGTGACAGATTGATGTCGCGATTTGCTATCGATCAAGGCGCTTGCGAATCTGGGCCAGTTCGCGGCCGCGTTTGCCGTCCAGCTTGGGATAGGCGAGCTTCATGCCGTCGAGCGTATCCAGGATGATCTGGGACACGATCAGCCGCGCATTCTTCTTGTCGTCGGCGGGCACGACATGCCAGGGCGCCTCCGCGGTCGAGGTGGCGGAGAGGCATTCCTCATAGGCCGTCATGTATTTGTCCCAGTATTTTCGCTCTTCGACATCGTTGAGGCTGAATTTCCAGTTCTTGTCGGGGTCGTCGATGCGGGCGAGGAAACGCTTGCGCTGTTCGTTCTTGGAGAGATGCAGGAAGAATTTGATCACGTGGGTGCCGTTGCGGGCGAGATGCGCCTCGATTCCCCGGATCGAGGTGAAGCGATCGCGCCAGACATGCTTGCGCTCGGCCCCCGGTCCCGCCTCGCCGGCCAGGAGCTCGGGATGGACACGCACGATCAGCACTTCCTCGTAATAGGAACGGTTGTAGATGCCGATCTGGCCACGCTCCGGCAGGTCGCGGGTGGTGCGCCAGAGGAAAT
>DATKPL010000416.1:0-2026 GCA_035524155.1 Rhizomicrobium sp. | reverse complement strand
TTGCCGGGCCCCACCACCTTGGCGCCATAGGCCTCCTTCAGCGCCAAATTGCCGCCGACATGATCATTGTGATGATGCGTGTTGAGAATGAAATCCGGCCGCCAGCCCCGTTTGTCCAGCGCGGCCTTCACCGGTCCGGCTTCCGACGGGTCCAGAACGGCGCAATGCGCCCCGTCCCTGATCAGGTAGGCGTAGTTGTCGCTGAGGCAGGGGATGATTTCGATGTCCACAGGAACTGTTCCAATCCGGGGCAGCGCCAAGCCTAGCATTGCGGCTTCCCCAGATTGAACCGGCCCGCGCTTGGGATTACCGATTGTTGCATGGATGGGCGCGGTTTGAACGATTTCTATGACAGCCCGGTGGGGCAGCGGACACGGCGCCTGATCCTGCGCCGGTTGCGCCAGCTCTGGCCCAACCTCAAAGGGCGCCGGATCCTGGGATATGGCTTCGCCCGGCCCTATCTGCGCGCTTTTTTGCCCGACGCGGAACGCTGCATCGCGGCGGTGCCGGCATCCCTGGGCCGTGTCGCCGCCTGGCCCAAGGAGCAATGCCTTACCGCCCTGGTCGAGGAAGACGCACTCCCATTCCCCGATGCGTTTTTCGATCTCGCCCTGGTGGTGCATGGGCTGGAGGAAGCGGAAGGCCTCAGGCCGCTGCTCCGGCAATTGTGGAAAGTGCTGGCGCCCGAGGGCCGCCTGCTGATCGTGGCGCCCAATCGCGCCAGCCTCTGGGCGCAGCTGGAGCGTTCGCCTTTCGGGCATGGGCGGCCGTTCTCGCGCACCGAACTGGATCAGTTGCTGCGGGGCGCGATGTTCGTGCCCGAGCGATGGAGCCAGGCGCTTTATGCGCCGCCGATCGCCAGCCGCGTGCTTACCGGCAGCGGGAACGGGTGGGAGCGGTTCGGCGGACGGTTCTTCCAGGCGTTGGGCGGCGTTCATATCGCCGAAGCCTCGAAGTCGCTTTATGCGCCTGCTACGCCCGCACCCGCGCGCGCGCGCAGAAGCGCGCAACTCAAGACGGCTGGCACCGAATAATTCATTTTTGATCCCCTCCGGCCTACGCACCTGATTGGTGCTACGGCCACCTCCCCTTCCAGGCGCTTCGCGCCGAAGGAGAAGGTTAGGACCAAGCGTCTAGTTTTTTCGGAGCAGGAAAATGGCGCCTTGGGCGAAGAGGTTGGGGCCCAGCGCGTCGGGCCGCATCTCGCCTGCCACGCCGGTCTGATTGAGCGCCAGGGCGCGGTCGATTACCGCGCCCTGGGCGTGCGCCAGATCGACAAAATCGGCCAAGGTGCAAAGATGGATATTGGGCGTGTCGTACCAGTGATAGTCGAGCGCCCGCGTGCGCGGCATCCGGCCTTGCCAGAGCAGCCCCAGCCGCACCCGCCAATGCCCGAAATTGGGCAGCGAAATCGCTGTCCGTCGTCCGATGCGCAACAATTGCGCCAGCACCTGGGCCGGCTTCTCGGTGGCCTGGATGGTCTGGCTGAGAATCACGAAATCGAACACTTGGCTGGGATATTCGGCCAGGTCGGCATCGGCGTCGCCTTGCACCACCGCCAGGCCCCGCGCCACGCAGGCATTCACATTCTGCTGCGAAAGCTCGACGCCGCGCCCATCCACATTCTTGGTGCGCACCAGATGCTCCAACAATGCGCCGTCGCCGCAGCCCACATCCAGCACGCGCGCGCCTTCCGGAATCATCTCGGCGATTGCCGCCAGATCGGCGCGCAGATGGATGGGTGTGGCGTCGTTCATGCCGCGCCTTCCGCATGCGCCACGGCATTGAGGAAACCCCGCACCGTGTCGAACATTTCCGGCTCGTCCAGCAGGAACGAGTCATGGCCCTTGTCGGTCTTGATCTCGACAAAGCTCACTTTGGCTGCGACCGCGTTCAAGGCGTGAGCGATGCGCTTGTTCTCCGCGGTGGGGAACAGCCAATCCGAGGTGAAAGAGATGATGCAGAAGCGCACCGGCGAGTTGCGGAAAGCGTCGGCCAGCTGCCCGGCATAATCTTCGGCCAGATC
>DATKPL010000415.1:0-5565 GCA_035524155.1 Rhizomicrobium sp. | reverse complement strand
CCGGAAAGGGTGCGATCTCTTTCAGTTTTTCCGCCAGCGCCGCCGCCGGCTCCAGGCTCTTGCCGGCGCACACATGGCCGTAGGAGAGCTTGCGCATCTGCTCGGCTGCCGTCTCGGCCAGTTCATTGTCGCCCCAGCCCAGCGCCGTGCACCAGAGCCCCGACATGGCCTCGATATAATCCTTGCCGGCGGTGTCGTAGACGCGCACGCCCTGGCCCCGCTCGATGATCAGGGGTCCGGTCTCTTCCAGCAATTTCAGGTTGGTATAGGGATGGAAAAGGACGTTGAGATCGCGGGCCTGGGCGTTGGTATGGGGCATGACGGACCTTTTGGAATTTGCGCGACTTTAGCCTTTTGCGCGGCTGCCGCCACATTCCTATGATGCCCAAAAATGGGGAATAGCCATGCGCGGATTGATGCAGGATTGGCCGATGCGGGTGCATCGCTTTCTCGACTATGCCGCGCTCTATCACAAAGGCGCGCGCGTGGTGGGGCGCAGCGTCGAAGGCGGCGTCCATCGCACCTCCTATCCCGAAATCCATGCGCGCGCCCTCAAGCTCACCGGCGCGCTGGTCCGGCGCGGGGTCAAGCCCGGTGACCGGGTGGCGACGCTGGCCTGGAACACCCACCGCCATGTCGAAGCCTGGTTCGGCATCGCCGGCGCGGGCGCCGTCTATCACACCCTCAATCCGCGGCTCTTTCCCGCGCAGATCGCCTGGATCGCCAATCATGGCGGGGCCAAAATCCTGATGTTCGATGTGTGTTTCGCGCCGCTGGTGGAGCAGATCGCGCCGCAACTGAAGCATATCGAAACCTATGTCGCGCTGGGCGATACCGTGCCCAAGCTCAAGCTGCCGGGAAAGCTCATCGCCTATGAGGAGATGATCAAAGGCAAAGCAGGACACTGGGCGGAAATCGACGAGAATGACGCCTGCGGGCTTTGCTACACGTCCGGCACCACGGGCGATCCCAAAGGGGTTCTTTATTCCCACCGCTCCAATGTGCTGCTCACTTTCATGGCGGGCCAAAGTCCCGGCCTGGGATTGAGCGCGGAGGATGTGATGCTGCCGGTGGTGCCGATGTTTCACGCCAATGGCTGGGCCATCCCGTTTCTCGCGCCCATGACGGGCGCCAGCCTGGTGCTGCCGGGACCCAAGCTGGACGGCGCCTCGGTCTATGAGCAGATGGAAAGCGAGCGCGTGACCATCACGGCGGGCGTTCCCACCGTCTGGCTGTTGCTGCTCCAGTATCTCGAGGCCAATCGCCTTGCCCTCACCCATCTGAAGCGCGTGATCATCGGCGGCGCGGCGGCCCCGCCGGCCATGATCGAAGCCTTCGAGAATCGCGGCATCACCGTCATTCACGCCTGGGGCATGACCGAGACCAGTCCCTTGGGCACCTTCGCCACCATGAAACCGCCGCTGGACGCGATGCCGCGCACCCAGCAGCTCGAATATCAATGCAAGCAAGGCTATCCCCTGTTCGGCGTCGAGATGAAGATCACCGACGACAAGGGCAAGGAGCGTCCCCGTGACGGCAAGAGCGTGGGCCGCCTGAAAGTGAAAGGCCCTGCCATCGCGCGCGGCTATTACAAAGGGACCGGCAAGGAATCCTTTGATCGCGACGGCTGGTTCGATACCGGCGACGTGGCCAGCATCGACAGCCACGGTTTCATGCAGATCACCGACCGCTCCAAGGATGTGATCAAATCGGGCGGCGAATGGATCTCCACCATCGAGATCGAGAATCTGGCGGTTGGCCACCCTGACGTTGCGGAAGCCGCCGTGATCGGGGTGCCGCATCCCAAATGGAACGAGCGTCCGCTTCTGATCGTGGTGGCCCGCAAAGGCGCCACGCCCACCCACGAGGCCCTGGTCGCGCATCTCTCGGGCAGAATCGCCAAATGGTGGCTTCCCGACGCGACGGTGGTGGTGGAGGAGATTCCCCATACGGCAACAGGAAAAATCCAAAAAACCCAATTGCGCCGCCAGTTCGCCGATTTTAGGTTGGAGACCTAGCCCCTCTTCGCTCACCCTTGGGTCATTTCATGCGTTTCCCGTTTCTTGCCGCCCGCCTGGCGCTGGCCGCTTTTGTGCTGGCCGCGCTCATTGCGGGACTGGCGATCACGCTGGTGCGCGCGGGGCTGGCAAATTTCACCACCGGGTTGGAGATCATGACGGGGTCGGTGGCGCTGGGGCTGATCGCGCTGGCTCTGGCGCTGATCTGGATGGCCGCGGCGCTGAAGGAAAATCGCGGTGACGGCAAGCGCGCCGGATTGATCGCGCTGATCGGCTCGGTGGTCCTGCTCTATTTCCCGCTGCACACGGTCTATGAAGGCATGATGGCGCCGCCCATCCACGACGCCACCACCGATCCGGAAGACCCGCCGCAATTCGTGGTGCTGGCGAAGCGTCCGCCCGGCGCCAACGGCACTGCGTTCGACGGCAATGCGATTATCGACTATCGCGGCGAGCGCAACACCGTAAGCTACATGCTGCACACATACTATTATCTGCTCACCAAGCCGTTCATCCAGCTCCTGCCCAGCGGCAGCCCCACCGCAAAGCTGTTCTGGCGCTGCTTCGACCGCGCCAAGGGCATGGGCTGGCGCATCGTCGATTTCAACGAAAAGGAAGGCCGCATCGAGGCCCAGGCCTCCAGCTTCTGGTTCGGCCAGATCAGCGACATCGTGATCCGCGTCCGCCCCGGCGGCACGTTGGGCGCGCGCTTCGACATGCGCGCCCAGACCCTGATAGGCAAGCGCGACTTCGGTTACAATCTGGATTTGATCAAGGCCTATCGCGCCACGCTGAGTTCGTAGCGGCCATCGGGCAGCGCCCGGATGCGCCTTTCCTCGATCATGTGCAGCAGATGCGCCTGGACCGTGAGGGTGGCGGCGCGCACCAGCGACGGCGAGAGCCCCGCATAGAGCGTCTCGACCAGCAAGGGCACGGTGTTCCTGCCGCGCGGAATCGCGCGCGCGATCTGGCTTTCGCGCATCTTGCGGTGGCTGAGATAGGCGCGCAGGAACGGGCCCGGCCTGGTGATGGGCGAGCCGTGGGTGGGATAGAGAATGCGGTCCTTGCGCGCGATCAGCTTCTCCAGGCTTTTCATATAGGCGCCCATGTCGCCATCGGGCGGCGCCACCACGGTGGTGGACCAGCCCATCACATGATCGCCTGTGAAAAGCGCCTGCTCGTCTTCCAGCGCGTAGCACATATGGTTGGAGGTATGGCCGGGGGTAAAGACGCAGCGGAAACGCTCGGCGATCACGTCACCATCGCGCACCGTCACGTCGGGCACGAAATCGCGATCGCCCCCTTCTTCGACAACAGGTTCAGCCTGCACAGGCCCGCCTCCCCCGCGCGCGTCAGCGCTGGCGGGGGAGGTACCCGTAGCACGCTCTCGAGCGTGCGAAGGGTGGAGGGGGGAATTAAAATGAGGACCATAGCCGTACGTCTTCGCGCCGGTCGCTTCTTTCAGCGCCGCTGCTGCAGGTGAATGATCGCGATGTGTGTGCGTTATCAGTATGTGATCCACTTTGCGCGAACCGATGGCGGCGAGCAGCGATTTGATGTGTTCGGGATCGTCTGGCCCGGGATCGATCACCACCACACTCCTGTCGTCGCCCACCAGATAGACGCCGGTGCCGCGAAAGGTGAAGGGGCTGGGATTGTGGGCCAGCAATCGTTCGATGCGCGGTGTCAGGCGCTCCGCCACGCCATAGACCGCGGGCAGTGAATGGTCGAAATGCAGATCCGCCTTGGTCATGCGTGAGGGAGAATGCTCAATAGGGCTTGTCGTCCAGCGACAGCACCAGGCCACGCACCAGCCGCCAGTAATACCAGATGATCGTGCCCAGGACGCCCATCCCGATCAGCCAGAGCGCAAAACCGGCAGGAATGAGCGACAGCCCGCCAATCGGCCCAACCGCGAGGAACGAGAACGCCACACCCGTGACGCCGGCTATGACCAGCATCCCTGCCACCACGATCACCGCCAGCCAGACCCAGAACACCAGCAGCATGTTGCGGTAGTGGCTTTCATACGGCGTGCCCCGCGCCCCATCCAGCCTGGCATAGGCCAGGACCATTCCACCCAAGGTGGTGAGTCCGCCGCTCATCGCGCCCAGCAGATAAAGGCCGTAGGCGATCAGCACGGAATTGCGCTCGGATATTTCATTCATGGGTCATTCTCCCCGCCCAGGATACACGCGCGGGACGCATCAGGGAACTTTTTGCAGGTTGGCCGGTTTGTTGAGGAACCCCATTTGGAACCCCTGTCCGAAGGACACAGACATGAAAACCTTGCTCCCCAAACTGGCGGCCGCTACCGCCCTGGCCCTCACCCTGTTCGCGCTTCCCGCCCAGGCCTCCGACAAAGGCGAGCTTTTGCATGACGCCAACCGGACCGTCGAAAATCTGAAGCGCGATCCCGCCTTCGCCACCGCCGCGCGCATGATGGACCAAGCCCGCGCCGTCTATATCGTGCCCAAGCTGGTCAAGGGCGGCTTCATCTTCGGTGCCGAAGGCGGCGACGGCGTGCTGGTCCGGCGCACCGCCCATGGCTGGGGCATGCCCCGCTTTTATGGCATGGGTTCGGCCTCGTTCGGCCTTCAGGCCGGGCTTGAGCAGGCGGAACTCGTCTTCATCATCATGAGCAACCGCGCGCTCTCGGGCATCGAGCATGGCAACTTCAAGCTGGGCGCGGGCGGCGGCATCACCGTGGTCAACCTGTCGTCCGGCGTGGAAGGCGCCACCACCGCCCATGGCGGCGATATCGTGGTGTGGACCAGCGCCAGCGGCGCCTATGGCGGACTTACCTTCAACGGCTCGGTGATCAGTCCGGACAAGGACATGAACGCCACCCCCACGACCGGCCCGGAAGCGCAGGAACTGCGCGCGAATTTGGCGTCGATCCACTAAACAGACGTCGATAAAAGCGGTTAGGATGGGCGCACAGGGCCATAGTGCGCCCAATCCTTTGGAGGGACCATGAAACTCGTGACACTCGCCGCGCTTGCCGGCGCGCCTCTTCTGTTCGCCGCCACCGCCTTTGCCGCCGCCGATCTGGGATCGGAGATCAACAATGCCGCCCAGCATGCCGGGCTTGCCGCCCAGGCGGCCAACATCGATGGCGTGCATATGCACATGCATCACGCCTTGAACTGCCTGGTGGGTCCGAAAGGCGACGGCTTCGACGCCAAGCAGATGAATCCCTGTGCGCAATCGGGCAATGGCGCGATCCCCGATGAGATGGATGCGGCGAAGAAGGCCAAGTTGACGGCAGCCGTGGCCGATCTCAACAAGGGCCTTGCCGAGAATGACATCGCCGCGGCCAAATCCGAGGCCACCGCCGCCAGCACCGCCATCGCCAGCGCGAAGTAAATTATCCGGGAGGGTTAGCGTGACGCCAACCCTCCCCTTTTCATTTCGGTCGATACCGAACCATTTCCCATTCCCGCTTCTCTAGGATGTGACCCAGTCGAGGTCCGCCTCCCCCGCGCGCGCAGCGCCGGTGGGGGAGGTGCCCGTAGCACTGCTCAGGTGCGAAGGGCGGAGGGGA
>DATKPL010000414.1:0-4991 GCA_035524155.1 Rhizomicrobium sp. | reverse complement strand
ACGGGTCCCTATCTTCTGGAAGTGCGCACGCGGGGCGATGTGCCCATGCCGCGCACCGGGTATTGGGACATTGCCGATTTCCTTCGCCTTGGGAACGATTGAGGCGACTGGTTTCTGGCGGGCAAAAAGTTCAGGGCGCTGTTGAGGAGACACTTATGAATAGAAGGGAGTTACTTCAGACAGCGGCCGGGATGCTGGCGGCCTCGGGCAGCGCCACCTTTGCCGCGGACGCGCCGGCGCCCGCGCCCCAGGCCAAGCTCAAGATCGACGCCTATTCGCGCCACCTTCAGTGGCTGAGGAGCGCCGAGGAAGTGGCCCAGGCCTGCATCGAAATGGCGTTCGACGGCGTCGACATCACGGTGCGGAAATATCCAGGCCATGTCGATCCCGAGAAAGTGAAGACAGATCTTCCGGCTTTCGTGAACACGATCCGCAGCCTCGGCCTGATCGTCGATACTATCACGACGAATATTTCGGACGCGGATTCCCCCGATGCCGAAGCCATCCTGGATGCAGCGTCATCGCTGGGCATTCATCATTACTGGTGGGGAACCTATCGCTACGATCTCACCAAGCCGATCCAGCCGCAGATCGAGGCACTCAAGCCGCGTGTCGCCAGACTGTCCAAGCTGAACGAAAAATACGGCATGAAGGCGATGTATCACAATTACTCCGGTGGCCGGACCGTGGGCGACTCCATCTTCGATTTCCTGCAGGTGCTGCAGAATTTCGATCCGCGCTGGGTGAGTTTTCACTACGATACGGGACATGCGACCGAGGGCGGCGCCAATGGCACCTGGTCTTTGGGCATGCGGGCAGCTGGCCCTTATATCGGCGGCATGTCCTTCAAGGACTCGCTTCTGAAACTGGACCGCAATTTCCCCGAAGGCGGCCCTTTCACCGGAACGCCGGCGCAGCTGGCAGTCGCCCGGCGGCCGCCAAGCGGCCCGGGCGGCGGACCGCCTCCCGATTTCAACGGCTTGCCACCCGGCACGGTACCGCCTCCGCCACCGAGAGCGCCGGCGGGGCTGCCGGGTCCCGGCGGTCGCCGCGCGCCGATGGGCGCGGGCGGGGGTGGTCAAACCAATCCGTGGCGGGTCGAGCAAGTGCCGCTCGGTTCCGGCCTGGTCGATCTTCCGCAAGTCGCGCAGATCATGAAGGAGATCAATTTCCAGGGTCCGGTCGAAGTTCAGGCCGAATATCCCAATGGCGGCGCCGGCAATGGCCTGGACAAGATCACCTTGCCCCGCGAACAGGTTCTGGGCGCCATGAAGCATGATCTGTTGGTGCTGCGCGCCGTGCTTGGCCCCGCGGGCCTTATCTGATTCAGCCGGAGTAAGATTGATGAAACAACTCATTCAGGCGGCGCTCACGGGAGTGGCCCTGTCGGCATTGCTTGTCAGCTCCACGGCGCTCGGCGCACCGTTCGGTCCCGGCGACTGGCCCTATCCGCAACACGATCAAGGCCAGACCAAATATTCGAGCCTCACCAGGATCACGCCTGCGAATGTCGCGTCGCTGAAGAAGGCCTGGACCTATGATACGGGCGATCCGGCGGGCGGGTTCCGCGGCTGGGAAATCACGCCGATTGTCATCGACAATGTGATGTATTTCCCAACGGCGCGGGGCAAGATCGTCGCCTTGAATGCCGAGAATGGCAGCGAGATCTGGAAGATCGATCTCACCAGCTTTGGCATCAAGGGTCCCGGCGCGAAATATGGCGTGTCCTATTGGCCGGGCGAGGGCAAGGCCCCGCCTCGCCTGGTGATCGCGACCCAGGACGGCTATCTGTTGCAGCTCGATGCCAAGACCGGCGCTCTGTACAAGAAATTCGGCACCAACGGACTCGTCAATCTTGCCACCGGGGTGATGGAGAGATTCGGCGGCAATTACCTGATTTCCACGACGCCCGCGCTCTACAAGGACATCATCATCGTGACGCCGGATGGCGGCGAACAGGGCCGCTATGGCATGCCCGGCGATCCGCGCGGGTTCGATTTGAAGACCGGCAAGGAGCTTTGGCGTTTCCATATCGTGCCCCATCCCGGTGACGCGAATTTCGGCACCTGGGGATTGAATGGCTGGCAGGACCGGCGCGGGCCTGGCACCTGGGTGCCCATGACGATCGACAACCAGACCGGCACCGTGTTCATCGCTCTGGGCCAGCCCACCGATCAGAATTTCGGCGGCACAAGGCCTGGTGACAATCTCTATTCGTCAGGCACGCTTGCGCTCGATGCCGTGACCGGAAAGCTCAAATGGTTCCGGCAATTCACCCATCACGACATCTTCGATTGGGACGTGAATTCCTCGCCGACCTTGATCACCGTTCACAAAGACGGCAAAGACATCCCGGCGATCGCGCAGCCCAACAAGGCCGGCTATCTCTGGATTCTCGACCGCAATACGGGTGAGCCGATATTCGGCTCGGAAGAGCGGCCGGTCCCAACCACTGACACGCCGGGAGAAATCCCGTCGCCCACCCAGCCTTATCCGCTCAAACCCGGCCCGATCTCGCGTGTCGGCATGACTCGCGAAGAGGTGAGCAAGATTTCACCGGAAACGATGAAGGCTTGCCAGGTGCAATACGACAAGGCGGTGCAGGAAGGGCCCAATACGCCCTATCAGATGGTGCCGAGCCTGGTATTCCCCAGTTCGGAAGGCGGTCCCGGCTGGGGCGGGACGTCGTTCGATCCCGAACATGGCATCATGTATATCAATGTGCGCGATGTCGGCACCATCGGCATCGAGCGGCCGATGAGATCCTCCAACATGTTCGATTCCTACGGCAAGCAGAAGATCCGCTTCGAGGATGCCCAGGGCTATCCCTGCTCGACGCCGCCCTGGGGCGAATTGATGGCGATCGACGCCAACACCGCTGATGTGATCTGGCGCGAGCCGCTGGGCGAGTACAAGGAGTTGAGCGCAAAGGGCGTGCCGCAGACCGGAACGCCCAACGCGGGTGGCATCGTCGTCACCAAGTCGGGCCTTCTGTTCGTGGGCGCGACTGCCGACAGGATGTTCCGGGCCTTCGATGCCAAGACCGGCAAGCTGCTCTGGTCCACGGAATTGTCGAACAATTCCGTCGACACGCCCATGACCTATCTGGGCAAGGACGGCAAACAATATGTGGCGGCGGTGATCTCGTCCGGCCTGGATGATTTCAACCGGCCGAGACTGGCGAGCCCCGGGACCAATCAGATAACCGTGTTCACGTTGCCGTGACGCATGCCCCGGCAAAACCCCTGACGGCGGAGCTATCTGCGACACGCGCAACCAGGGTTCGCTGGTTTCCGATCCTCGCGCTGGTCTTCACGGCGACGATGATCAATTATCTGAACCGGACCGTGTTCGGCATCGCCAAGCCTTTGCTGGTGAGCGACCTTCACATCGATCCGGTCTGGGCGGGCCTTCTGGGTTCGGCGTTCCAATGGAGCTATGCGGCGGCCCAGTTGCCGGCGGGTGCGCTGCTGGACCGGCTCGGCACCCGTCTGACTTATACGCTGTCCCTGGTCGGTTGGTCCGTCTTCACGCTGATGCAAGGCGCGGTTTCCGGCGTGGGCGCGATGATCGGTGCGCGCGTCGGTTTGGGATTGTTCGAAGCGCCCTGCTTTCCCGCCAACAGCCGGGTCCTGGCGCATTGGTTTCCCCAGGACGAGCGCGCCCGCGCCAACAGCATCTATTCCGTCGGCATGTTTGCGGGTATCGCCTTTCTCAGCGTGCCATTGTTCTGGCTGACAGAGACCTATGGCTGGCGCGATCTCTTCGTCCTGACGGGTGTCCTGGGTATCGTATTCGGATTCCTATGGTATCTGGTCTATCGCGAGCCGCACGAGAGCCGGCTCGCGAACAGAGCCGAGATCGAGCAAATCGTCGCTGGCGGCGGATTGAAGACCCAAGCCGCCAAGACTGAATTCCGCTGGTCCTATGTCAAAAAGCTGCTTTCTACGCGGCTGATGATCTGCGCCTCGGTGGCACAATTCGGCACCAACGCGGTCCTGACCTTTTTTCTGATCGATTTCGTCAATTATCTGATCGTCCAGCGCCACATGGCGTTCCTGAACGCGGGCTTTTACGCAGCCCTGCCTTACATGGCGGCGGCGGTCGGCGGGGTCGTGGGCGGGCAGATATCCGATCAGCTTCTCAAGAGCGGCAAGGGCGCCAATCTTGCCCGCAAATTGCCGATCGCCGTGGGCCTGCTGCTGGCGGCCTGTCTGCCCGTCGTGAGCTACATTCCGGCGGACGAGAACTGGCTGGTCATTCTGGTCATGTCGGTGGTGTTCTTCGGCCAGGGCGCGTCGAATCTGGGGTGGACCGTGCTGTCCGACATCGCCCCCAAGCAATTGGTTGGACTTTCGGCCGGCTTCTTCAATCTCATCACCAATCTTTCGGGCATCATCACGCCCATCGCGATCGGGATCATCCTGCAATATACCGGATCCTACAATCTGTCGTTCGCCTTCATCGGCGCGCTGCCGCTGTTGGGCGCGCTGCTTTATATTTTCGCGATGGGCGACATCAAGCGGATGGAGTTCACGGAATAGCGGGGTGCTTCTCCCGCCATTTCTGTTGCGCTTCCAGGCTCGAAAATCGTGTGGGATCCTCGAAGCCGGCCCGCAAATGATTGAGCACCGCCTCCTGGGGGTCGATGTCCTTGCGGCCCATCACTGCGTCCAGAAGCTCCTGATGATGTCCGGCGCGCCATACCCGCACTTGTTCACGATCCTGCGGCGGGGCGGAACGCGCGAACAGCCGATGCTCAAGTCCCTTGTGGGCAAACAATTGGGGGACCAGGCCATCCAGCGCCCTGACAAGGTAGGAATTGCCGCTCGCGGTCCAGAGCGTGCGGTGGAATTCCAGATCTAGGCCCATCGAGTCCAGCAGGGGATTGGGCATGTTCTCCATCTGCTCCACGATGTCTTCCAGGTGGGCAGCGATATCCGACGTCAGGTTCTGTCGCGCCAGCCAAAGCGCTTCGGTCTCCAGAATAA
>DATKPL010000413.1:0-4581 GCA_035524155.1 Rhizomicrobium sp. | reverse complement strand
TGATGCCCTTGGCGACGTCCTCGTCGGCGATACCCTTCACTTCCAGCGGATGCAGGCCGCAGAAATCCGCGATCTGCTCGAAGGACAGCGCGGTATTGTCCACCAGCCAGACGGCGGTGGCTTTGGGCATCAGCGGCTTGGTTTCGACGGCCATGGCAAATAGTCCTTTCGTCCCGGGCGGGCCTTTCCGGCCCGTCCCTTCGCTCGATGATGAATTGTCGAGGAAGGCCGGTCTTGTACCCGGACCGGGCGGGGAAGGCCAGCTTTTCCTTATAAAACCAGCAATAATTTCCCGGTCGCGCCCGGCTTTTCCATGGTTTCATGGGCTTTCTGGGCGTCGGCCAGAGGGAACCGCCGGTCCACCACTGGCCTTATCCGGCCCGCCGCCACCAGCGGCCAGACCCTCTCTTTCAAGGCATCCCGGATCGCGCCTTTTTCCGCCGGCGAGCGGGCCCGAAGCGTGGTGGCCGCGAGCGTCAGCCGCTTCATCAGCATGGGCCCCAGGTCGAGCGAAACCTTGGCGCCATCCTGATAGGCGATATTGACGATGCGGCCCCAGATCGCCGCCGCCTTCATGTTGCGCTGGACATACTCGCCGCCCACCATGTCCAGGATCACATTCACGCCTTTGCCGCCGGTCGCTTCCTTGACCGCGGCGACGAAGTCTTCTTCCCGATAGTTGATGGCGCGCTTGGCGCCCAGCTTCTCGCACAGCGCGCATTTCTCGATGCTGCCGGCGGTGGCGAAAACGGTGTGGCCCAGGGCCGCAAACATCTGGATCGCGATCACGCCGATGCCGCTGGTCCCGCCATGGATCAGCAACGTCTCGTCCGAAGCGAGACGGCAGGTGTCCATCACATTGGTCCAGGCGGTGAACAAGGCTTCCGGCAACGCGGCGGCGTCCACCAGATCGAGCGAAGAGGGCACCGGCAGCACGCAGGAGAGATCGGCCACCGCATAATCGGCGTAACCTCCGCCGCCCAAAAGTGCGCAGACCGCGTCGCCCTTTTTGTAAGGGCCCGAATCCTCTGCGACATGACCCGACACTTCCATGCCCAGCGTATCGGGCGCGCCGGCGGGCGGGGGATAAGCGCCACGGCCCTGGTGCAGATCGGCGCGATTGACGCCCGCCGCGGCGACTTTGATCAGAACTTGGGTCCCGCCTGGCGTGGGACACGGAATATTTCCAAGCTTAAGCCGGTAGGTGGGACCGGGATTTTCGATCTCAATCGCTTGCATAAGAACCTTGCCAGGAATGATGCACCCGCTCACACTAGCGGCTGAACATCTTAACGCCAATGCGAGCGGTGATGGACAGCGACGATCTTCTGCCGCGGCCCAAGAAAATGCCGGAGATTCAGTTGGGCGAGGATATTTCCGCGCTCTCGGCCCATGAACTGGAAGCGCGCATTGCCCGCCTCGAAGAAGAGATCGCGCGCGCAAAGGCCGCGATTGCACAACGGCACGCCACCAAATCGGCGGCGGAGAATTTCTTCAAGCGCTGAGAATATCCCTGTCTTAACTGGTTAATATGCACATCCGAAAAGTCGCGCGTTAAGACAATTCGTGCCGTTTACCAACCATATCGCTTTGACTCACGCTCAGAGCTTGCTAGCGTCGCTGTCGATCTGAGGCCCGGAATACAGGCATGCGGCACGACGAAGTCGAGAATGTGCATAACTTCACCCAGCTGTCCTTCAGCGGTTCGGCTCTGTTTCGCCGCACCTTCGATGAAGGCATGGCACTGGTCGAGGAAACTGCGCGCTATCTCGATGGACCCGGCCGTGCCGAAGCACGCACGCTGTCGCGCAAGGGGGCGATCCTCTACGCCGGCGAAAGCATGCGCCTCACCACCCGCATGATGCAGGCGGCAAGCTGGCTTCTGGTGCAGCGCGCGGTGCATGACGGCGACATGGAGGCCGACCAGGCAGCGTCCAGCCGCTATCGCCTGGGCTCCAAGGAAATCTGCCTGGGCGCGCCGTCCGAACATGGCGAAGATCTTTTGCCGGAAGCGTTGCGCGATCTTCTCGCCCGCAGCGACAATCTCTATCGCCGCATCCTGCGCCTGGACGAGATTCTGTTCAGCGATGGACCGGAGCCTCTGCCGCGCACGTCAGGCGTGCACCTGCACCTCAACAGGCTGGAACGGGCCTTCTCGCGCGACTAAGTCGCGCGTCCTCGATTTCTCGAAACTGTTGAAGGCGAAGTCCGCTTAGGACTTCACGAATCCGGCGAACTTCTTATTGAAGCGGGTGAGCCTTCCGCCACGGTCCATCAGCTGCTGCTGGCCGCCGGTCCAGGCCGGGTGCGTGGTGGGGTCGATGTCGAGCGTGATCTTCTGCCCCGCCTGACCATAGGTGGTCCGGGTCTTATAGGTCGTGCCATCGTTGAGCTGGACCTCAACGAAATGATAGCCGGGATGGATGCCCTTTTTCATGGGAACGGCCTTTTTTCGGTTCAGAAGCGGGGGCTTATAGGGAAAAGCATGCCCCCTGGCAAGCGGCGCGGCAACCTGCTCTTTGAGCCTTGGGGTTCGGCCCTATATTAAACCCGGGAACCGTTAAAGATCAGGTGCATGGCCCGAGGAGACCAGGAACTGGGACGCTTGTCGGGACGCCCCGTGTCCCGCTCGCTGACGCCGCTTCGGCGGATTCTGCCCTTCCTCAGGCCTTACCGGGGCCGGATCGCCGTGGGCGTCCTGGCCCTGATCGTCTCTTCTTTCACAACCCTGGCGTTGCCCCAGATCGCGGGCGGACTGATCGACGCGCGGGGCCTTTCGGCGCATGAGGCACAATTCCTCAGCGGCTATTACATCGCCTTCCTGATCGCAGGCGCCGTGTGGGGCATTGCCTCGGCGACGCGCTTCTACTTCGTCACCTGGCTGGGCGAGCGGGTGGTGGCCGATGTCCGCAAGGCGGTGTTCGACAATGTCCTGAACCTCACGCCGCAATTCTTCGAAGTCACGCGCACCGGCGAGGTGCTGTCGCGGCTCACCGCCGACACAACGCTTATCCAAACGGTGGTGGGTTCGTCGGCGTCGCTGGCGGCGCGCAATCTGGTGAACCTCACCGGCGGACTGATCCTGATGTTCGTCACCAGCTTCAAGCTGGCGCTCCTGGTGGTGGGCGCGGTGGTGCTGGTCTTTGTGCCGATTTTGGTATTCGGCCGTTGGGTGCGCACGCTTTCACGCAAGAGCCAGGATTCCATCGCCGAGACGTCCGCGCGGGGTGGGGAGATTCTCAATGCCGTGCCCACCGTGCAGGCCTTCACCCAGGAAAAGTACGAGCGGCGCGAATTCGCCATCACGGTGGAACGCGCCTTCACCTATGCCCGCAACCGCACCTTCGCCCGCGCCCTGCTCACGGCGGTGGCGATCTTTACCGCCAGCGCCAGCCTTGCCACCATCGCCCTGATCGGATTGCACGATATTGTCGCCGGCCAGATCAGCGGCGGCATGCTGGTGAAGTTCATCATTTATGGCTTCCTGGTGGCGGGCGGTGTGGGCGCCTTGTCCGAAACCTGGGGCGATCTGCAGCGCGCGGCGGGCGCAACCGAAAGGCTGATGGAATTGCTGCATGAGAAGCCCGCGATCGGGCCGCCTGCGCATCCGGTGGCGTTGCCCGCCCGTCCCAAAGGCGCGGTCAGTTTCGAGGATGTCACCTTCCATTATCCCACCCGGCTGGATGCGGCGGCGTTGCATGATTTCTCGCTGGACGTCGCGCCGGGCGAGGCGGTGGCGCTGGTGGGGCCGTCGGGCGCGGGCAAGTCCACCGTTTTCCAGCTGATGCTGCGCTTCTATGCGGCGCAAAAGGGTATCATCCGCTTCGACGGCATCGACATCGCCGAACTCGATCCGGTGGCGTTGCGCGGCGCCATCGCCGTGGTGGCGCAGGACCCGGTGGTCTTTTCCGGCTCCATCGCCGCCAATATCGCCTATGGCCGCGAAGGCGCGAGCGAGGAACAGATACGCCGCTCCGCCGAGGCCGCCGCGGCATCGGAATTCATCGAACGGTTGCCGGACGGCTTCAACACATTGGTGGGCGAACGCGGCATCACGCTGTCCGGCGGGCAGCGCCAACGCCTGGCGATCGCCCGCGCGATCCTGCGTGACGCGCCGCTCTTGTTGCTGGACGAAGCCACCAGCGCGCTCGATGCCGAGAACGAATTGCTGGTGCAGCGGGGCCTCGCCAATCTGATGGTGGGGCGCACCACCATGGTGATCGCCCATCGCCTCGCCACCATCCAGAAGCTCAAGCGCATTGTGGTGATGGACCAGGGCAAGGTGGTGGCGGCAGGCAGCCATGGCGAACTGGTGCGGCAGGGCGGCCTCTATGCAAGGCTGGCTGATTTACAATTTGGAAGCGGGCAGCTTGGTGTAACCGAGGCGGCGCAATGAATCCGGTGCGGAGCGCGATGGCCAAATCGGGCGCCACCCTGGTGGCCGTATTTGTAGCGCTGGTGCTGTTCTTCGCCGTGCGCTGGTTTTTGATGGCCGGCGCCTTCACCATGGCGCCGTCCCCCACCTTGAACCAGTGCCGCGCCATTTCCGGCATCCAGGGGCCGGAAGATTTCGAGGTGGAC
>DATKPL010000412.1:0-3847 GCA_035524155.1 Rhizomicrobium sp. | reverse complement strand
TCGCCGGCCTCAAGCCCCTTCATCCCGGTCAGCATGCGCTGGAAACGACGCAGGACCGGCTCACCGAAAAGAATTTCGTCCGGTCGCTGGGCCTCAAGACCGCGCCCTTTGCCCCCGTTTCTTCCAAAGACGATGCTGTGCTGGCATTCGAGAAATTGGGCGGTCCCGCGATCCTGAAAACGCGGCGTTTGGGCTATGACGGCAAGGGTCAGGCAAAAGTAACAAGCGCGGACGAGGCGGTGCGCGCTTTTGAGAGTTTCAAAAACGCGCCCGCCATTCTGGAAGGGTTCGTGGATTTCGCCTTCGAAGCGTCGGTGGTGGCGGCGCGCGCCCTGGATGGGACGTTCGCGGCTTACGATCCGCCGGAGAATATTCACGAGCATCACATCCTGCGCCGCTCCATTGTGCCGGGGCGGTTGAGCAAGGCGCAAAGCGACGAGGCCAAGGCGATCGCGCGGAAAATCGCCGAGGCGCTGGACTATGTGGGCGTGCTGGCGGTGGAATTGTTCGTCGGCAAGGGCGGCGCGCTGGTCGTCAACGAGATCGCGCCCCGCGTCCACAATAGCGGCCATTGGACCATCGAGGCGTGTGCCTGTTCGCAATTCGAGCAGCATATCCGCGCCGTCGCCGGCTGGCCGCTGGGCGACCCCACCCGCCATGCCGATGCGGTGATGGAGAACATCATCGGCGCGGAGGCCGATGCCTGGGAAAGCCTGGCGCGTTCGGGCGCGCTTCATCTCTATGGCAAGCGGGAAGCGCGGCCCGGCCGCAAAATGGGCCATCTGACGCGGCTGAAGCCGTTGACGAAGTGAACCGGCCCACATAGGTTCCCGGCCCATGACGACGCGCAAAGCCACCAAGACGACGACCAAGACCAAGACCAAGGCCAAAGGGGCCTGGGCACGCGCGCGCGATTGAAACATTCGCGAAGGACGCTGAACCAGGGCCCCGCAAAACGGGGCCTTTTTTATTGCCGAAAGAGAAGAGAGATGAAGAACAAGACCATAGCGATCGTGGGCGCCACCGGGGCGGTGGGCCAGGAATTCATCGGCTGTATCGAAAGCCGGGGGATCGACGTCAAGTCCCTGAAGCTGCTTGCCAGCGCGCGCTCAGCCGGCAAGGCCGCTTCGTTCCGCGGCAAACCCTTCACCATCGAGGAATTGAAGGATGATTCCTTCGCGGGCGTTGATATCGCACTGTTCTCGGCCGGCAGCGGCATTTCCAAACATTATGCGCCGCTGGCGGTGAAAGCCGGTGCGGTGGTGGTGGACAACAGTTCGGCCTTCCGCATGGACAAGCTTGTGCCGCTGGTGGTGCCCGAGATCAATGCGCGCCGCATCAAGGATCACAAGGGCATAATCGCCAATCCCAACTGCTCGGCCATCACGGCGCTGGTGCCGCTTTGGCCCATCCATCAGAAGAATCGCATCAAGCGCTTGATCATTTCGACCTATCAAGCAGCCAGCGGTGCAGGCGCGGCGGCGATGCAGGAGTTGGTGGATGCGACTCGCGCCGCTCTCGACGGCAAGCCTTTCACGCCCAAGGTGATGCCCCATCCTTATGCCTTCAATGTCTTCAATCACAATACCGCGATCGATCCCGAAACCGGCTACAATGACGAAGAGACCAAGGTCATCCGCGAGACCCGCAAGATCTTCGAGGACGATAGGATCGCCATCGGCGTCACCTGCGTGCGCGTGCCGGTTTTGCGCGCCCATAGCGAAGCCATCACCTTCGAATGCGAAAATCCCATCACCGAAGACGAGGTGCGCGCGATCCTGGCAAAGGCGCCCGGCGTGAAGATCGTGGATGACCGGGCGAAGAATTACTTCCCCATGCCGTTGGATGCATCGGGGCAAGGCGATGTGCTGGTGGGCCGCATCCGCAAGGATCTGTCGGACCCTTCGGGCAAGTCTATCGCCATCTTCGTCGCGGCGGATCAGTTGCTGAAAGGGGCGGCGCTCAACGCGGTTCAGATCGCCGAATTACTTTGAGGGCGATTTGGTCCAAGCCGCAAAAGACGGGAAGTTCGCCAGCGCTTCCTTGGCCTTGGCTTTGAATTTCTCGAACTGCATCACATTCTCGATGCGGGCATCGAGGAAGGCTTCGGTGGCGCTGTCGTCCTCGCCCATGTCGGAGAACCAGCGCACCAGCACCGAGCCATAGACCCCGGCCAGGATGGCGCGCTTGGTATAGAAGTTGAAGTCGGTCGAGGTGTCGCCTGCTGCCCGCCATATCGCATCCACGCTGCGGTACATCAGTTTGGCGCCCAACGCCGCGTGCATGGGAAGCGAAAGCGTGGCGGCGGCGCGTCTGGCCGCTTCCTTGTGCGGCTCCAAGAGCCACAACCTGGTCATCACGGCGATCTTGATGCGCTCGCGAATCTTGCGCGTGCTCAATTCGGTCGCGGCGAGCCTTTTCTCCATCGCCTCGTCGATCGAAGTCGAGAAATATTCGATCAGCGACAACGAGCCTTCGGGGAAAAGCCGCGCCAGCGCCGCCTGGTCCGCGCCCGCTTCCTTGCCGGCTTTGCTCAAAACGGAATCGGTGAAGCCGTCAAAGGCGGCATCCTTCAGCGCGGCTTTCAGTATCGCCTCTTTCAAGGCGTTGTCGCTCGGCTCCCCGCTTTCCGATACCATGGCTTTTTCCTGGCCGTCGCTCATCTCATTGTGCCGGAACGAAGTGACGGATTTCCGATTCGAAGATCAGCTTGGACAGATCGCTCATCCGGCCGGGATAAAGCCGGCCGTCCAGGTGATCGACTTCATGCTGCACGACCCGGGCATGGAAGCCGCGCGCTTCCCGGGTGATGGTTTGTCCGTCCGGGGTAAGTCCGCGATAGCGGATATGGGCGGGCCGTTCGACCCAGCCGCGCAGGCCCGGCACCGACAGGCAGCCCTCCCAGCCGCCTTCGGTCTTTTCCGCCAGGACCTGGATTTCGGGATTGATCAGGACGGTGAGGGGGGCGGTATGGTCGAAACGTTCGGCTTCCGACAGGCCGGGGTCGCTGCGCTCGCCCGGCGCCTGGAACACCACGATCCTGAGCGGCACATGCACCTGGGGGGCGGCCAACCCTGCGCCATTGGCATCCATCATGGTTTCGATCATGTCATTGACCAGGCGCCTTATTTCCGGGATCCGGTGATCGGCGACGGGGGCGGCAATTTGGCCCAAAACGGGATGGCCCATGCGGGCGATTTTCAGGATCATGGCCGGAAATATGGGTATTTCGGGGGAGCCGGTCAAAGCCCGAAAGCGTTAATTTGGGCAGGTAGACAGGCCAAAAGCCTTCTGATATCAACCCCGCCTTCCAAATCGGAGCCTTTCTTTGCAGATCATCGTCCGCGACAACAATATCGACCAGGCCCTCAAGGCGCTGAAAAAGAAGATGCAGCGCGAAGGCATTTTCCGGGAGATGAAGCTGCGCGGCGCCTATGAGAAGCCCTCCGAGAAGCGCGCCCGCGAGCGGGCCGAGGCGGTGCGCCGCTACCGCAAGCTGCAGAGGAAGCGCATGCAGCGCGAAGGGTTGATTCCAAGATAGTTGCTCCCCCTCCGCCCTTCGCACCTGATCGGTGCTGCGGGGCTCGGTTCGCTTGGCTGCGAACCTCGACCCTCCGCCAGCGCGCTACGCGCGCGCAGGGGAGGAGGACCAGAATGGTGTCAGAAAGCCGCCTTTCAAGGCGGCTTTTTTGTTGCCTGCAAGTGCGGCATGCTGAGACGTCGTGGGAATGGGGTTCTCCGAATGGATGCATCCTTCAAGTTGCGGCCCACCGGCACGGACATCGCCAAGCGCGCCTGGAACAGTACGCTCTCGGCGATGCGCGCCATGCCCGCGCTTTTCCTGGCC
>DATKPL010000411.1:0-2209 GCA_035524155.1 Rhizomicrobium sp. | reverse complement strand
TCCCAGGGCACCAGCCGGGTTACCGGACCGGCAATGACGGCCACGAAATAAACCAGGCAGGCAAAACGCCACGCCAGCTGATTGCCGAAACGCAGGCCATTCTCGTCAAAACCGCGGGCGGCAAAGCCGCCCAGAACGACCAGTGTCGCAGCCAGCGCAATCAGTCCCCAAAGGGGAATGCGCGGATGGCCGATCCCGCGGGAAAGGGCCTCGCCATGGAGTGACAGAATTTTGCCCGATTGGCTCATGCACGTCACGGAACGCGCCAGGGCGGGAAATGTGCCAAATGTTAAATGAAACTCGTGTCAGCGGATAAGAGCGACCGCGAATCCCGGAACTGGCTGATGGGATTCGGTCCGGGGCGAGGCCGAAACCAGTCCCGCCACCGACAGGCCGGCTTCGCCTGCCGCCTCGCGCAGATAGGCCTCGCCGTGACGCCAGCGCCGCTTGGGGCCCAGCTCGAAGCCGGAACCCTGCTTGGCTTCGGTGGTGAAGAGGAAATAACCGCCCGGCGCCAGATGCCCCGCCACCGCGGCAAACAGGGTTTTCAAGTCGCCCAGATAGACCAGGGTATCGGCGGCGAGGATCAAGTCATATCGGCCGCTCAGCCCGGTTTCGATGTCGCCCACGATGAGCGCATCATAGATGCCGCGGGCTCGCGCCTTCTCGATCATGGCGGGAGAAAGATCGATCCCATCGAGGCGCGCCGCGCGGGGTTTGAACAGAAGGCCTGCGAGGCCCGTGCCACAGCCCAGATCCAGCACGGCGAGATCCCCACGTCCCGGCATCACCAGATCGGCCAGGTCTTTCAGGATTTGCGGCGCCGCATAGCCCAATTGCCCCAGCATCCGGTTGTCGTAATCGGCGGAGAATTGGTCAAACAGATGCCGCACATAGCCGGCGTCGGAGCGGGGCGCCGCGCCGATCGCCTGGGCGCGGGCGATCAACGCATCGCGCTCGGGGGTTGGCTCGAGGCTTTCGAGAATGACGATCGCATGGGCGGCCTCGCCGGCATCCAGCCAAGCTTTGGCCGTGAGAAACCGCGCCCGTTCCAGCGTGGGATCGAGCCGCACGGCGCGCTGCAATTCCGCGATTGCCGCCGGCAGCGAAGCTTTTGCGAGCAAGGCTTCGCCCAGCACCAGTGCGGCCTGGGCGATACCGGGGTTGAGCGCGGCAGCCTCGCGGGCTTCCGCGAGCGCGTTGTCCGCATCACCGTCCGCCAACAAGGCCTTCACCAAGGTAGCGCGCGCGAGCAAACCACCCCGGCCTGCCCGCAGGCGCCCGCGCAATCGCTCGGCCGCCGCACGCGCATCGCCGCGCGCGATCAGTTCTTCCGCCTCGGCGATAGGATCAGTCTGCGAGAATGCAGAGGCCATTGTTCAACACCACCGTGCCCGGGCGTTCCTTGACGCCGGCACGGAAGGAAATGGTCGAACCGTCGGCCCAGATCTCCACGACCAGTGTTTCGCCGGGGAAGACCGGCTTGGAGAAGCGCACATCGAATTGCCTGATGCGTTCGGTTTTGTAGTCCGCGACGGCGGAGAGGATCGCCCGGCACGCGGTGCCATAAGAGCAGAGACCGTGCAGGATGGGCCGGGGGAATCCCACCGCCCTGGCGATGGCAGGATCGCGATGGAGCGGGTTGCGGTCGCCGCAGAGCGCATAGAGAAACGCCTGATCGGGCCTTGTGTCACATTCCTTGACGAGGTCGGCGTCGCGGCCCGGCACGGTATGAAGCTCCGGCCCGCCCCGCTCAGGCCCGCCAAAGCCGCCATCGCCGCGTGCCACGATCGAGGTGACGATGGTGTGCAGCTTCTCGCCGCTGGCCTTGTCGCGCACCACCCGTTCCTGGATCAGGACGGCGCCCCGGCCAGCGCCTTTGTCCAGGATTTCCACCATGCGCTCATCGGCGACGATCTCGGCCTGGGGCTGAAGTGGCTTGTGGACGGTGATGCGCCGCTCGCCGTCCACCACCATCATGAAATTGATCGAGGATTTTTTTGGCATGCGCTGACGCTCGGCCGGCGCGTCGCCGCGATTGATCACGGTCGCGAAGGTGGGCACCACCTTGAGGCCGTGGCCTTCATAGGCGAAGGGCAATTCCTTTTCATCCAGAGGATCGCGCATGAAGCCCACGCCCAGGGCATAGAGCATCACGTCCTTTTCGTCATAGCGCGCTTCCAGTCCTGTGGCGCCACTTTGCATCATA
>DATKPL010000410.1:0-4235 GCA_035524155.1 Rhizomicrobium sp. | reverse complement strand
CGTGTCCACGGCTTCGGTGAGGGGGATCTCGTTCCATTCCAGCTTGGGAATGCCCACATCCACCGTCACCAGGCCCTTGCCGGCATCGCTGCAGATCAGCATGCCGCCCCGGCTCATCAGCTTGACGCGGGAGAGGCCGCGCTCGTCCATCAGCACGCGGGCGATGCAGCGCGTGGCGTTGCCGCAGGATTCGACCTCGCCGCCATCGGCATTGAAGAACCGGAGCGAGGCGTCGACCTGCGCGGTGCCGGGCGTGATCAGGACCAAAGTGTCGCAACCGACGCCGAAATGGCGATCGGCGATGGCGCGCGCCTGGGTTCCGCTCATGGGAATGGCGCGCTCGCGCGCGTCAAAGACCACGAAATCGTTGCCCAGGCCCTGCATTTTGCGGAAGGGAATGAGGTTGGTCATGGCCGCCTTATAGGGGCCTCACAGGTGTTTTGCCATTGCCGGGGGACCGCAAAATTCGCCAAGCTGGCTTGTTCCTTCCGGAGCCGCCATGACGCGCCTTTTTCTGACGATCCTGGCCTTTACGTCGTTTGTCCTTGCCGGAGCCCAAGCCGTGCCCGATCATTCCACAGCTCATCCCGCCGCGACCGATCCCTATGCCTGGCTGGAGGATATTCACGGGCCAAAACCGCTCGCCTGGGTCAAGGAGCAGAGCCGGAAATCGCTTGCGGTGCTCAAGGCCGACCCGCGCTATCAGAAAAATTACGACAGCATCCTGGAAGTGCTGGACGCGCCCGACCGCATCCCCAGTGGCAGCCTGGATCACGGCTTTGTCTATAATTTCTGGCAGGACGCCAAAAATCCAAAGGGCGTGTGGCGGCGTACCACCATCGCCGACTACGCCAATCCTTCGCCCCATTGGGACGCGCTTTTGGACGTTGACGCGCTGGCCAAGACGGAAAAGGAAAATTGGGTGTTCGAGGGGGCTTCCATCAGCCCCAACCAGCAGCGTGCCCTGATCCGGCTGTCGCGCGGCGGCGGCGATGCGGTGGTGATACGCGAATTCGACATGAAAGACCGGGCTTTCGACGCCAAAGGCTTTGCCCTGAAGGAGGCCAAAAGCGACGCCAGCTGGTGGGGTGACGGCCGCATTTTATTCGGCAGTGATTTCGGCAAAGGCTCTCTCACCAATTCCGGCTATCCCCGCATCGTCAAATTGTGGACGCGCGGCGAAGACATCGCCAAGGCTCGCACGATCTTCGAGGGCGAGGTCAAGGATGTGGCGTCCCAGGCGATGGTGGTTGACGGCAAGGACGCGCACGATGCGCTGATCGTTCGGGCGGTGAGTTTTTTCGAGAGCGAATATTCCTGGATCCGCCAGGACGGCAGTCTGGTGAAATTGCCGCTTCCGCTTTCCGCCAATGTCCAGGGCATCGCAGCCGGACCTTTGACGCATCTGATCGTGACCTTGCGCGAGGATTGGAAAACCGGCGGCAAGACCTGGCGCAAAGGTGCGCTTTTGTCCGTGACGCTCAACGCCTTCCTCAAGGACGGCAGCACACCGATCGTCAAAGAGCTTTATACGCCCGGCCCGCGCGCCTCGGTGGAACAGGTCGCCGCCAGCGGCAACATCGTCTATGCGACGATTTTCGACAATGTGGTGGGCCGCGTCGAGAAATTCCGCTGGGGCGACGTGGACGGCGACAATTGGGTCCAGCAAACCCTGGCGCTGCCCGGTTCGGGCACGCCCGCCATCGTTTCCGTGAATGATTTCGGACCGGAGGCATTTTTCAGTTTCCAGAATTACCTCACGCCGCCGACGCTCTATGCCTATGACGCCGACAGGGACCTGCCGCCGCGCGCGATCAAGTCGTTGCCGGCGCGCTTCGATGCGTCAGGTCTGGTCACCGAGCAATTCGAGGCGACCTCGAAAGACGGAACCAAGATTCCCTATTTCGTGACGCGGCCGAAGAATCTCCACGGCCCCGCGCCCACTGTGCTTTACGGCTATGGCGGGTTCGAAGTCTCACTCACGCCCAGCTACTCCGCCAATTTCGGCCGGCTCTGGCTCACCCATGGCGGCATCTATGTGGTGGCCAATATCCGCGGCGGTGGCGAATTCGGCCCGGCCTGGCACGAAGCCGCCACAAAATTCCATCGCCAGCGCGCCTATGACGATTTCGCCGCGGTAGCGGAGGATCTGGAACGGCGCGGCCTCTCCACGCCCAAGCAATTGGGCATCATGGGGGGCAGCAATGGCGGGCTATTGGTTTCCACCGTGATGGTGGAGCGGCCGGACTTGTTCGGCGCGGTGGTCTGCCAGGTGCCCCTGATCGACATGATCGCCTACACCCATATCGGCGCGGGCGCGTCATGGGAGGGCGAATATGGCGATCCCGCCGATCCCAGGATGCGCGATTACATCCTCACCTATTCGCCGTACCAGAATGTGAAGAAGGATGTCCGCTATCCGCCGGTTCTGTTCGTCACCGCCACCAGCGACGACCGGGTGACGTCGGCCCATGCGCGCAAGATGGCGGCCAAGATGGAAGCGCAGGGCCACGATGTTCTCTTTTACGAGAACACCGATGGCGGCCATGCCGCCGCCGCCGACCACAAGCAGGCAGCCGAGATGTGGGCGCTAAGTTTCGTCTATCTGGCGGAAAAACTGGGTCTGAAGTCCTAGAAAACCCCGGAAAAGCCCAAGAAAGCTTGAGGAATTTGACTTTTCCCGTCGCCCAAGCCTAAAACCCGCCCGTTTCCGGAAAGACCGAAGGCCTTTCCGGTCCTCCGCCTGGCGCGGGGGATCGCCCCCAGGCAGCGCGTTGCGCCCCCTGGGGCGAAACCGTTTGGAACATAATGTTCTCACCCAAGCTCGGGGTGAGGCGTGGAGTTTGGGTTGTTTGAGAATCTTCAGTCCCGCCTGACCGGCGTATTCGACAAACTCAGAGGGCGCGGCGCGCTCTCCGAAGCCGATGTCGATGCCGCGCTGTCGGAAGTGCGCACCGCCCTGATCGACGCCGATGTGGCGTTGCCGGTGGTGAAGGACTTCATCGAGAAGGTTCGCCCCCGCGCGGTGGGCGAAAATGTGATCCGCTCGGTCACACCGGGCCAGCAGGTCATCAAGATCGTTCACGACGTGCTGGTCGAGACTCTGGGTACGGACAACGCCGCGCTCTCGCTGGGTTCGCCGCCCGCGCCCATCCTGATGGTGGGTCTGCAAGGCTCGGGCAAAACCACGACCTCCGCCAAGCTGGGCCTGATGCTGCAGACGCGCGAGAAGAAGCGCGTGCTGATGGCCTCGCTGGACGTCAATCGTCCCGCCGCCATGGAGCAGCTGCGCGTGCTGGGCGAGCAAGCGGGTGTGCCGACCTTGCCGGTGGTCGCGGGCCAGGATCCGATTGCCATCGCCAAGCGTGCCTTGGCGTCGGCGAAAGTCGGCGGTTACGACGTTCTGATCCTCGACACCGCCGGCCGCCAGTCGATCGACGAGCAGCTGATGGCGGAAGTCGCCAGCGTGAAGCAGCTCACCAATCCGCACGAGACCTTGCTGGTCGCCGATGCGCTGACCGGCCAGGACGCGGTCAATATCGCCAAATCGTTCAATGAGCGGGTCGGCGTCTCCGGCATCATCCTCACCCGCGTCGACGGCGATGGCCGCGGCGGTGCCGCGCTTTCGATGCGCACCGTCACCGGCGCGCCGATCAAGTTCCTGGGCGCCGGCGAAAAGCTCGATGCGCTGGAGCCGTTCCATCCCGAACGCGTGGCCAGCCGCATCCTCGACATGGGCGATGTGGTGTCTCTGGTCGAAAAAGCAGCAGAGACGCTGGACAAGCAGGAAGCTGAGAGAATCGCGGCCAAAATAAAAAAAGGTCAGTTCGACATGAACGACCTTTTTGCCCAGCTGGCCCAGATGAAGAAGCTGGGCGGGATGAAGGGCGTGCTCGGCATGCTGCCGGGCGTGGGCAAGATCAAGGGCCAGCTGGAAGCGGCGGGCCTGGACGACAAGATCATCACCCGCCAGGAAGCCATCATCCAATCCATGACCAAGACCGAGCGCGCCGATCCCGATGTGATCAATGGCTCGCGGCGCAAACGCATCGCCGCTGGCGCGGGCGTGGAAGTCTCCGAAGTCAACAAGCTTCTCAAAATGCACCGCCAGATGGCGGACATGATGAAGAAAATGGGCAAAGGCGGCCGCATGCCGGCGATGCCCGGAATGGGCGGAATGCCCGGTGGATTACCGCCCGGAATGTTTCCGCGGCGCTGAAAGCTGAAATCAGAGA
>DATKPL010000409.1:0-4501 GCA_035524155.1 Rhizomicrobium sp. | reverse complement strand
ATTGGTAGCGCTGGCGATGGGGGCGACGATACTGGGCCGGTCGCGCAGCCAGGCGATCGCCACTTCCGCCATGGTGGCATTGTGTGCCTTCGCCACTTTGTCCATCCGGGCCAGCAGCGCGAAATTCTTGTCGGTAAGATAGTCCTGGACCCGGCCGCCCCGCGCCTTGCCTTCCGTGTCCTGCTTGCTGCGATATTTGCCGGTAAGAAAGCCGGCCGCCAACGAATAATACGGGACGACGCCCACTTCCTCGTCCACGCACAGCGGCTGAAGCGAGTTCTCGAAATCGCGGTCGATCAGATTGTAAAGCGGCTGAAGCGTCTGGTAACGGGGAAAGCCGCCCTCTTCCGAAACCTTCAACGCGGACTCGAGCCGCGTGGCGTCGAAATTGGACGCGCCGATGGCGCGCACTTTTCCTTCCTTCACAAGTTTGCCGAACGCTTCCAGACTTTCATCCTGCGGCGTGGCGGGATCGTCCTTGTGCGCCTGGTAAAGATCGATGTAATCGGTCTGCAGCCGCTTCAGCGAGCCCTCGCAGGCCGAGATGATGTTGGGGGCCTTGAGCCCCGCGGTCTTTTTCCAATAGCCAAGTTTGGTGGCGACAACCACACGGGCGCGATTGCCCCGCGCCTTCATCCATTTGCCGATCACGGTTTCGCTTTCGCCGCCTTCATTGCCGGGCGCCCAATTGGAATAACCATCGGCGGTATCCAACAACTCAAAGCCGGCTGCCAGGAACGCATCAAGCAGCTTGAACGACATAGCCTGGTCCGCGGTCCAGCCGAAGACATTCCCGCCCAGACAGAGCGGCGCAACTTCGATGCCGGAAAGACCGAGTTTACGTTTCTTCACAGGTTCGCCACGCGTTGAAAGCCTTTTTCGGTGGGCGGCTGGCTGTTGTGCAGGTCCACCGCGTTGATGCGGGCGCCGCGCGGCCCTTGCGTCGCGGCGCTCACAAATGCCTCGACCGCCTTGGTCGGGCCACTCACCAAAGCTTCCACCGAACCGTCGCTGCGGTTGCGTACCCAGCCATCGAGTCTGTGGCGCTGGGCCGCCATCATGAGAAAATCGCGGAATCCCACGCCCTGGACGAAGCCGCGGACCTGGACCAACAGGCTGGTGATGTCTTCAGTCATGTTCTCAAGCAAACTCCAAAATCACGTCATCGCGGGCCAAACTGTCGCCCTTCCTGGCGAAGATTTTGGCCACGGTGCCGTCGCGCTCGGCGCGCAGCACATTCTCCATCTTCATCGCCTCAACCACCGCCAGGGGATCGCCCGCCTTGACCTCCTGCCCTTCCTTCACCGAAACCGCCGTCACCAGACCCGGCATCGGGCACAGTAGCAGGCGCGACGTGTCGGGCGCGACCTTGACCGGCATCATCGCCGCCAGCTTGGCGGCATAGGGCGAGCGCACGATCACTTCGAATCCACGCCCGCCCTGCGTCAAGTGATAGAAGCCGGCGCAACGCGCGATCTGGAACATGGTTTCCCGGCCCAGATGCTTCAAGAGCAGCAGGGGGCGCCCGGGAAACCAGTCGGTGATGCCTTCAAAGATTTTGCCGTCGATCGCCAGATGCAAACTGCCGACCGCCAGATGGGCATCGCCCACGGCGATATCGCGGCCGGCGATATGGACGACAAACGAGTCGCCAACTTTCAGCGCATTCTTGAGTGCGCCCGAGATCTCTCCCGCTCGCTGGGTGCGCTTGAGCTTGGCTGCCACCGAAGCCGCCACGAACAGATTGAGATCCTCGTCCGAGACCGGTGCGCCCTTGAAGCCGTCGGGATATTCCTCGGCGATGAAATTGGTGGTGATGCGGCCTTCGCGGAAACGGGGATGGTGCATCATCGCATCCAGGAACGCGACATTGTGGCTGATGCCGGCGATCTCGAACCGGTCCAGCGCCGCGCCCATTGCCTCTATTGCTTTTTCCCGTGAATGGGCATGGGTGGAAAGCTTGGCGATCATGGGGTCGTAATAGACCGAGATTTCGCCGCCTTCGAACACGCCGGTATCGTTGCGCACCGTGACGCCGTTCTCGGTGCCTTCGCGCGGCGGGTGATAGCGGGTGAGACGGCCGGTGGACGGCAGGAAACCGCGATAGGGGTCTTCGGCATAGACCCTGGCTTCGATGGCCCAGCCGTTGCGCTTTACGTCCTTCTGGCCAAGCGGCAATTTCTCGCCGGCGGCAGAGCGGATCATCAATTCCACCAGATCGAGACCGGTGATCAATTCCGTCACCGGATGCTCGACCTGGAGCCGCGTGTTCATCTCGAGGAAATAGAAATTGCGCTGGCCATCGACGATGAATTCCACCGTGCCGGCGCTGTCGTAGCCCACCGTCTTGGCGAGGGCCACCGCCTGCGCGCCCATGGCGGCGCGGGTCTTTTCGTCCAGAAAGGGCGATGGCGCCTCCTCGATCACTTTCTGGTGGCGGCGCTGGATGGAGCATTCGCGCTCGTTCAGGTGGATCACATGGCCATGCTTGTCGGCGATCAGCTGGATTTCGATATGGCGCGGCTCCTGGACGAATTTCTCGATCAGCAAGCGCCCGTCGCCAAAGCTGGCCTGGGCTTCGTTGCGTGACGAGACCACCGCCTGGGCGATCTCGGCTTCGGAGTGGACCACGCGCAGGCCCTTGCCGCCGCCGCCCGCGGAGGCCTTCACCATCACCGGATAGCCGATCTCGCGCGCGATCTCGCGCGCGTGCGCCTCATCGCGAACCTCGCCCATGAAGCCGGGCACGGTCGAGACACCCGCCGCCTTGGCGAGCTTCTTGGATTCGATCTTGTCGCCCATCGCCGCGATGGCTTTGGTGTTCGGGCCGATAAAGACCACGCCGGCCTTTTCCAGCGCCGCGGCAAACGCCTCGCGCTCGGACAGGAAGCCATAGCCGGGATGGACCGCCTCGGCCCCGGTGGCGCGGCACGCCTCCACGATCCGGTCGATCTTGAGATAGGACTCGGAAGCAGGTGCGGCGCCCACATGGACCGCCTCGTCCGCCATCTTCACATGCAGGGCATCGCGGTCGGCATCGGAATAGATCGCCACGGTGGCGATGCCCATTTTGCGGGCGGTCTTGATGATGCGGCAGGCGATTTCGCCACGATTGGCGATCAGGATTTTGCGGAACAAGCCGTCCTCAAATAGCGAAGCGGTAGGACATTCAGTAAAGCGCCCCGTTTGCGGGCGTTTATGGCGTTATTTGCCGACAGTAAGGGGTTGCAGACGCTCCGTAAACCGCTATAGGCGAATGGACCCATGGTCAAATTCCCGAAACCGCGACACTGGGCGTTGGCGCTGTTCCGCGTCCATATCGAGAACGGCCTGTCGGTGGCTGCCGGCGTGGGCCTGACCGGGCTTCTGGCCGGCTGGGCACTGGGCTTCGATGCGGCCGTGGCCGCGGCCAGCGGCGCGGTGGCCATCAGCGTTTCGGACCAGCCCGATCCCCTGCGCCAGAAGCCCTGGGTGCTGGGCTGGGCGCTCTTGATCGGCCTGGTCTTCTCATCGCTGGCGGTCTTCACCCCTTTCTGGCTCGCGCCCTGGAGCTTCATTGCCGTGGTGGCGCTGACCGGTCTTTGGACCGGGGTGATCTCGGCCTATGGCAAGCGGGCGTTGTCGCTCTCGATGACCGGGGTGCTGACCCTGGTCTATGCCATGGGCCACCATTTCACCACGCCCGGCGACGCCGCCTTCTATCTGGATTTCTTCATCGCGGGCGCGGCGGTCTATGCGATTTATGCCGGCATCTTTGCGTTCCTGTTCGACGACCGGGCCCGCCGCCTGCTGCTGGCCGAGGCGATGCGGGGCTTTGCGACCTATCTGCGCGCCCAGGCCGCGCTCTATAATCCCGACATGGAGGGCCCCACGGCCTTCCGTACCCTGATCGATGCGCATGCCACCCTAGTGGAGCGCCTCCAGACCGCGCGCGACGCGCTCCTTTCCCGCCATGCCTATCGCACGCAAAGAAAGCGGATCGCCAGCCTGCTCGCGCTGCTCGACGCATTCGAGATCATGCTGGCCAGCGACGCGGATTTCGACTTGCTGCGCCGGTCGGGGCGCCGCGAGCTCAAATGGCAATTCAACCGCTTCATTCTTTCGCTCGCCGATGACATCGAGGCCCTCACCCTGGCGCTGAGACAGAGAAAGACGCATGTCGCCGTGCGTCCCACCAAGAACGAGGACGCGGCGCTGATCGAAACCGTGCGCGAGAGCAATGAAAGCACACCGGAAAGCCAGGCGGTGGATCACGCCTGGTTCGTCACCGCCAACAAGCTCAGGCTGGCGGATGAAGCCATCTCGACCCTGGCCTATCGTCTGGATGGCGACACACGGCCCTCCAACCTGGCGCGCGAACTCAATCTCGCTTTGTTCCAGCAGCGGACGCCGCGGGGGATTGGCGTCCTGCTTCGCCAAGTCGATCTTTCCAGCCCCGCGCTGCGCTTTGGCATCCGGCTGGCGCTGGCGATGACGACGGGATTCCTTATCACCCTGGCCT